>JANNWA010000510.1:0-11749 GCA_031408275.1 Pseudomonadota bacterium | reverse complement strand
CGCCCCCGGCGAAGCGTGAGCTCGTGAGCCCATGAGCCCGGCCGCACCAATTCACCTCCCGAAAGGAAGCAAATGAAATCCCAGCTGACCACCACCGCACTCGCCGCCGCCGTCGCGTCCGCGCTGTTCGCCACTTCCCTGGCTTTCGCCCAGGCGCCTGCCAAGCCGGCCCCGGCCGTGCCCGCCGCGATCGCCGCCGCGCCCACCGGACCGGTGGCGACGGTGAACGGCGTCGCCATCCCGCAGCAGCGCGGGGAACTCCTGATTCGCGAGCGCGCCCAGCAGGGCCAGCCGGACAATCCGCAACTGCGCGCCGCGGTCCGCGACGAACTCATCAACCGCGAGATCATCTCGCAGGAGGCGGTCAAGAGCGGGCTGACCAAGAAAGCCGAGCTGCAGAATGAGCTCGAGCTCGTGCGCCAGACCGTGATCGTGCAGGCCTACCTGCGCGAATACATCCGCACCCATCCGATCACCGACGCCGAGATGCAGAAGGATTACGACCGCATCAAGGCCGAGCTGGGCGACCGTGAGTACAAGGCGCGCCACATCCTGGTCGGCACCGAGGACGAGGCCAAGAGCGTCATCGCGGAACTGAAGAAGGGCGCGAAATTCGACGAGCTCGCCAGAAAACTCTCCAAGGACGACGGCACCAAGGCCAAGGGCGGCGACCTCGAATGGCAGGCGCCGGGGACCTTCGACAAGGACTTTTCCAGCGTGCTGGTGAAGCTCGCCAAGGGCAAGTTCACCGAAACCCCGGTGAAGACACGCTTCGGCTTCCACGTGATCCAGCTCGACGACACGCGCGGCGCGCAGCACCCGCCGTTTGCGGAAGTGAAAGCCAACCTCTCCCAGCGCCTGCAGCGCACGCGCATCGAAGCGCTGATCGCGGAACTGCGCGCAAAAGCGAAGGTCGAGTAGTTCGTTTCGAACAAAGCGGGCGGATATCCATGCATACCGAAAAAATCAAGGTCCGTGTCACCGACACCGGCAAGACCATGGACGTCGTTGTCCTGTCCAAGAAAGCCGAGTGGATCGAAGTGGTGCTTGGCGAGGGAATCCACAGCGTGAAGTGCCAGCTGTCACCGACGCGCAATGGCCTGGCCTATGCGGGAACGGCGATGGGTCGCGAGATCGTCTACGAACGCAGCCGCGACCAGGTCAAGGCAGAACTCGAGTTGTTCAACCCGGCCGCACCGAAGGCCCGGCCGCGATAGGGCTGGCTAGGGCTTGGCCGCGGGTTTTGCTTCGGGCTTGGGGGCCGGTTCCGCGGAGGGAATCCGGCACCCCGTGAAGTTCAGGGCGGCCCCGTCCGACAGGGAAACCGCGCCCTCCCCCACGTTGAGCACGGCCTTGCCGCTACCGTACCGTGTGCCCTGCTCTCCGGGCAGCTTGTCGAGGCGGAATTCGCGCTCCGGCAGGATCACCCAGGCCGCCGCCCCGTTGTCCAGGGACCTGAGGTAAAAGCGCTTGCCCCCGTCGCACTGATAGGCGGTCGAATTCGCGGGGATTCGCGACAGCTCCCCGCTCCCCCCGCCAAACGGCCACAAGTCTCCGACGCTCATCCCGCCGCCTCCGCAACCGGACAGCAGGACGGCGGCCAGCACGAATGCCGGTGTTACGACGACGGAAATTGTGCTTTTCATGGTTTCCTAGTTCAGGCCCGCAAGGACCCTGAGGTGCTGCACGGCGCTGCGGCCCAGCGCGGAGAGGTCGTATCCCCCCTCCAGCATCGAGACGATTCGCCCCCCGGAATGGCGGTCGGCGATTTCCTTTACCCGCTCGGTGACCCACGCGTAATCCGCGTCCTGGAACGCAAGCATCGCCATGTCGTCCTCGACATGGGCGTCGAACCCGGCGGAAAAGATCACGAACTGCGGCGCGAACTGCTCCAGCGCCGGCAGCCAGGACTTTGTCACCGCCTCCCGGAACGCCTTGCCGCCGGCGCCGGCGGCAAGCGGAACGTTCACCATGTTTTCGGCCGCCGATTCGGTTCCGCTGTACGGGTAGAAAGGGTGCTGGAACGTGGACGCCATCAACACATGCGGATCGCCGGAAAAAATATCCTCGGTGCCGTTGCCGTGGTGCACGTCGAAATCGATGATCGCCACGCGTTCGATCCCGTGCACGGCGATTGCGTGGCGGGCGGCAATGGCGACGTTGTTGAAAATGCAGAAACCCATCGACCGGGCCCGGGTGGCATGGTGGCCCGGGGGCCTCACGCTGCAAAACGCGTTCTCGACCTCGCCTTTGAAGACCAGATCTGTGGCGAGGACCCCCGCCCCGGCCGCATGCAGCGCAGCGGTCAGGCTGTGCGGGTTCATGGCAGTGTCCGGATCGAGGTGCACGGTGCCGTGTACCGGCGCTGCCTCGCGGATCGCACGAACATATTCGATCGGGTGAACCCGGGCGATTTCGGCGTCCGAGGCCACCGGGGCGTCATACCTCGCAAGATACTGGCCGACGCCCGAGGCGATCATCTGGTCCTCGATGGCCGCGAGGCGGGCCGGGCACTCGGGATGGTGCGCACCCATATCGTGCTTCATGCAGTCGGCGTGGGTGATGAATGCCGTAGTCATCTGAATTCGGTCGCAAAGGAACGTGAAATTGTTGTCGGATCATAGCCTAAACCGGGGCACTCCCAGAGTGACCTGCTAGTCTTGGCGCCCCCCCAGCCCGTACAATCCGGCCATGCTGCTCAAACCCCATTTCCAGTCGTCCCCGCGCTCCCCGGTCCATCGCGTCATCGAAGCCGCGGGCCAGATCATCCTCGGCAAGGAGGCACAGATCCGCCTCGCCCTCGCATGCGTGCTCGCCCGGGGCCACCTGCTGATCGAGGACCTGCCCGGCGTGGGAAAGACCACGCTTGCACAGGTCCTGGCAAGGACCCTCGGCCTGGACTTCCACCGCATCCAGTTCACCAGCGACATGCTGCCGGCCGACATCATCGGCGTGTCGGTCTACGAGCGCGAAACCGGGGCCTTCAAGTTTCATCCCGGGCCAGTGTTCGCACAGGTGATCCTCGCCGACGAGGTCAATCGGGCCACGCCCAAGACCCAAAGCGCTCTGCTCGAGGCAATGGAAGAGCATCAGGTCACCGCCGAAGGCGAGACGCGCCGCCTGCCCGAGCCGTTCTTCGTCATCGCCACGCAGAACCCGACCGAGCAGGTCGGCACCTTCCCGCTGCCGGAGTCCCAGCTCGATCGCTTCCTCATGCGCCTCGAGCTTGGCTACCCCGACCGCGATGCCGAGCGCGCCCTGCTCGCGGGCGCCGATCGCCGGGAAATGCTCACCGCCCTTTCCCCCTGCCTCACCCCGGCCGAACTGGTTGCGCTGCAGGCGGAAGCGGCCCGCGTGCATGTCGCGCCGGCGCTGCTCGACTACGTACAGGCGCTGATCGAGTACACCCGCCGGTCTTCCGACTACGTGGCAGGCCTGTCCCCCCGAGCGGCGCTGGCGCTGGTGCATTCGGCGCGCGCCTGGGCGTACATCGAGGGCCGCGACAAGGTCATTCCCGAGGACGTGCAGGCGGTGCTGCCCGGTGTGGCAGCGCACCGCCTGCGGCCGGCGCACGACGCCAACCGGCGGATAGACATCGGCGCCCAGCTGATCGCCGCCGTGCCCATTCCCTAGCTCCCCGGGAACGCACCGGCAATCGTCGCCTGGATCGCCTCGGCAGCGACCCTTGGATCTGCAGCCTGGCGAATCGGGCGCCCGACGACGATATAGTCGGCGCCGTTGGCGAACGCCTGCGCGACATCGACCGTGCGTTTCTGATCGTCGCCCGAACGGTTGTCGACGGGGCGTATTCCGGGAGTCACAACCAGCAACCGCCCTCCGAAAGCCGCCTTGATCTGGGGCGCCTCGAGCCCGGAAGAGATGACTCCGTCGCAGCCGCACTCAGCGGCGCCGCGTGCGCGCGACAGCACGAGCTGCTGCACCTCCCCGGTCGCGCCCATCTCCGCAACGTCGCTTTTGTCGAAACTGGTGAGCACCGTGACGGCCAGGATCCGGACCTCGCCTTTCGCCCCGGCCGCAGCCTCCATGATCGAGCGATGGCCATGCACGGTGGCGAAGGTCACGCCCCGCCCCCTGAGATTCGAAACCGCGCGGCGCACGGTCTCGGGAATATCGTAGAACTTGAGGTCGGCGAAGATCTTCTTGTCGCGCGCCGCGAGCCAGTCGAGCAGCTCGAAATAGCTGCCGGAGGTGAACAGCTCGAGGCCGATCTTGTAAAAGCGCACCGAGTCGCCCAACGCCTCGACCATCGCCCTGGCCTCGTCGAAGGTGGCCACGTCGAGCGCGACGATCAACCGGTCGCGGCGGTCGATGACGTGGGTGGTTGCGGCAGGTGCGGACATCGTTGCGTGCTCCCGGGAGATGGGGGGTTCTTCAAGCGCCGAATCGGCGGCCTCGATTCTGCCGCAATCCCCGGCCGCCGGGGGAGCGGCCGGGGCCGCCAGCGGCACTGACGCGCCAACGCTCTCTGTCAGGACGGCGGTGACAGTCGCGCCCAGCAATACCACCAGCCACGAAATGTACATCCAGAGGAGGAAGATCGGGATCGCCGCGAAGGCGCCGTAGATCAGCGTGTAGGTCGGGAAGTAGCTGATGTACAGCGCGAAACCTCGCTTCGCCAACTCGAAGGCAAGCCCCGCAAAGAGCCCGCCCGCCAGCGCGTGCCCGAACCCGACCCTCCGATTGGGAACCAGCAGGTAGAGCAGCGTGAGCGCCGCGCAGGTGAATGCATACGGCACGAAACGCAGCACCACCGCCGTGACGTACTCCAGCCGGGCGATCAGCCCCAACGATTGGCCTACAAGCCAGGAGGTCATCGAAATGCTCGCGCCGATCAGCAGCGGGGCGAGGATGAGCACGGCCAGGTAGAGGAGCAGGCGGTGGGCGTGCCGGCGCCGTTGCGCCACCCGGAACAGCCGGCTGAAAGTCTCGTCGACGCTGAGGATCAGGCTGAGCGAAGTGACGCCGAGGAAGAGGATGCCCAGCGTGGTCAGCTGCGCAGCGTTTTCCGTGAACTCGGCCAGCTGCTTGTCGAGCATCCGCCGGTCGGTGTCGGGCAGCAGGTTGCGGACCACAAATCGCTGCAGGGCCTCCATCCACTGGTCGAACGCCGGATAGGCCGACGACACCGAAAGGACCACCGCAAGCAGGGGCACGAGCGCGAGCAGCGTCGTAAACGTCAGGCCGCCGGCCACCTGGAAGCAGCGATCCGCTTCGACGCGTCGCGCCACCGACGCGACGAAAGCCGCGTACGCGCGATAGCGTGAAGGTCCGGATGTTCCCATCGTCGACCCTATAATACCGTCCCGCCCCGACTGACCGCAGGCTGCGCGATGCCAGAAGTGCTCGTTCTCTACTACACGCAAGGCGGCTCGGTCCGCCGCATGGCCGAGCTGATCGCCGACGGCATCGAGCGCGTGCCCGGTGCGGCTGCACGGCTTCGCACCGTGCCCAAGGTAGCCGCCACCACGACGCTCGCCGAACCCTCGATTCCGGACGCGGGCGCGCCTTACTGCGAACTGAAGGATCTCGAGGAGTGCATCGGCCTCGCGCTCGGCAGCCCGACGCGCTTCGGCAACATGGCGGCGCCGATGAAATACTTCCTGGACGGCACCGCCAGCCTCTGGCTCTCCGGCGCGCTGTGCGGCAAGCCGGCCTGCGTATTCACCTCCACCGCCAGCCTGCACGGGGGGCAGGAAACCACGCTGGTTTCGATGATGCTGCCGCTCCTGCATCACGGCATGCTCATCGTCGGCCTGCCATACACGGAGCCGGAGCTTTATTCGACCCGCACCGGAGGCACCCCGTACGGGCCGAGCCACCTTGCCGGGGCCATCGACGACCAACCGATCAGCGACGCCGAACGCACGCTCTGCGTCGCGCAGGGCAGGCGCCTCGCGCAAGCCGCGCTCAAGCTGGCGATATGACCGGCGCGAGCAATGACGCGAACAGCGGCGCGGTGCGCCTTGCCTGGGCCGCGGCGATCGCAAGCCTGGTGGCGCTCATATTCCTGTGCCTCGCGTGGGAGCTCTGGCTCGCGCCCATCCGGCCGGGAGGATCCCTGCTGGCGCTGAAAGTGTTGCCACTGCTCATTCCGCTTTTCGGCGTCCTGCACGGCAAGCGCTACACCTTCCAGTGGTCCAGCATGTTCATCCTCCTCTACTTCACCGAAGGCGTGGTGAGGGGATGGGGGGATGCCGCGCCATCGCGCTACCTCGCGCTCGCGGAGGTCGGGCTCAGCCTGGTGTTCTTCGCGGCGGTGGTGGCCTACGCCCGCCTGACGAGGAGCACCGGCTGACCCCTCCGGTCAGACACCACTCTGCGGATTGACCTTCGCGGCTTTGCTCTCGAGCTTGTTGAGGGCACTGATATAGGCCTTGGCCGAAGCGACGATGATGTCCGTGTCCGCGCCGACCCCGTTTACGATCCGCCCGCCCTTGGACAGGCGCACCGTGACCTCGCCCTGCGATTCGGTGCCCGAGGTCACCGCGTTCACGGAGTACAGCAGCAGTTCCGCGCCGCTCTTGGCCACCGTCTCGATCGCCTTGAAGGTCGCGTCGACCGGGCCGTCGCCCACGGCGTCGATCTTGTGCTCCTTGCCGGCCGCGGTGATCACCACATTTGCATGCGGGCGCTCGCCCATGCCGCTCGCCTGGCTCATGTGGATGAGCTTCCAGTGGTCTTCCGACTCGGGCATCGCCGTGTCCGAAACCAGCGCCTGGAGGTCCTCGTCGAAAATCTCGGACTTCTTGTCCGCGAGGTCCTTGAACTTCTGGAAAGCCTTGTTGTAGGCGTCCTCCGACTCAAGGTCGATGCCGAGCTCCTTGAGCCGCTGCTTGAACGCCGTCCGGCCGGAGAGCTTGCCGAGCACAATGCGGTTGGTGGTCCAGCCCACATCCTCGGCGGTCATGATCTCGTAGGTCTCGCGGGCCTTGAGCACGCCGTCCTGGTGGATGCCCGAGGCGTGCGCAAATGCGTTCGCGCCGACCACGGCCTTGTTGGGCTGCACCACGAACCCGGTGATCTGCGACACGATTCTCGAGGTCGGGACGATCTGTGTAGTGTCGATGCGCGTTTCGAGGTTGAAGAAGTCCTTGCGCGTGCGCACCGCCATGACCACTTCCTCGAGGGCCGTGTTGCCGGCACGCTCCCCGAGGCCGTTGATCGTGCATTCGATCTGACGCGCACCACCGATCATCACCGCGGCTAGGGAATTCGCCACCGCCATGCCGAGGTCATTGTGGCAATGGACCGACCACACGGCCTTGTCCGAGTTCGGAATGCGTGTACGCAGGGTCTTGATGAATTCACCCAGTTGCTGAGGCACCGCGTAGCCGACGGTATCCGGAATGTTGATCGTGGTGGCGCCCTCGGCGATCACCGCCTCGATCACGCGGCAGAGGAAATCCGGGTCCGAGCGGCTGGCGTCCTCAGGGGAAAATTCGATGTCCGGGCAGGCATTGCGGGCGAATCGCACGGAAAGCCTCGACTGTTCGTACACCTGGTCGGGCGTCATGCGCAGCTTCTTCTCCATGTGCAGCGCGCTGGTGGCGAGGAACACGTGGATGCGCGAGGACTTCGCCCCCTTCAGCGCGTCTATCCCGCGCTGGACATCCTTGTCGTTTGCGCGGCACAGGCCGGCGACGGTAGCGTCCTTGATGATTCCGGCTACCGCCTTGACCGCCTCGAAGTCGCCATTGGAAGCTGCGGGAAAGCCCGCTTCGATGACATCCACGCGCATCCGCTCCAGCGCCCGCGCGATGCGCAGTTTCTCCTCGCGGGTCATGGAAGCGCCCGGGCTCTGCTCGCCGTCCCGCATGGTGGTGTCGAAAATGATCAACTTGTCTTTTTTCATGGCCGCTCCTGGTGTGTCCGAAAAATGTGTGAATGGGTGCCTTTTCTCCGGGCTTTCGGGCCGGGAGGCGGGGGTACTCCGAATTGGGGGGTTAGTTTGTGTGCGCGGAGCGCAGCAGCAGCCCAGCCAGCGAAAGTAGCGCCAGGCTGAGGTAGGTCGAACGAAGGAGGTTCGAGGGCTGCATATCAGTGGAATATATCGGGCTTCGACGCCCGACGCAAGTCAAGTCAACGGCGGCACGTCAGCGTTGCTTTCGGACGCGCCTGACGATCCACATCACGTAGCCGGACAAGGAGTACGCAACGAACATCAGGAACAGCACCATCGGCGGCTTGGCCGCGACAACGGTGATGCCGCCGATGATCAGCGGCACCACCCAGAAAGGAACGCGCTTCCTGAGGTTGAAGTCCTTGAAGCTGTAGAACGGGATGCTGACCACCATGGTGACGCCCGCGAAGAGCGTGGTGACAAACGCGATGTAGCGAATCCAGTCCACCCGGTCGATGCCGAAATCATCGGCGACCCAGATGAACCCGGCCACCAGGGCCGCCGCCGCGGGGCTCGGCAGCCCCTGGAAGAAACGCTTGTCGACCACTTCGATGTTGGTGTTGAAACGCGCAAGGCGCACCGCGGCGGCGGCGCAATAAACGAAAGCCGGGATCCAGCCGGTCGGCCCCAGGTCCTTGAGCGCCCAGACATACATCACCAGCGCGGGCGCCGCCCCGAACGACACCATGTCCGACAGGCTGTCGTAGTCGGCGCCGAACTCGCTCTGCGTGCGGGTCATGCGCGCGATCCGCCCGTCAAGGCCGTCGAGGACCATCGCGACGAAAATTGCGACTGCAGCCTGCTCGAAGCGCGCGTTCATCGCCTGGACAATCGCGTAGAAACCGGCAAACAGCGCCGCCGTGGTCACCAGGTTGGGCAGCAGGTAAATGCTGCGCCGGCGCAGCGGAATGCGCTGCATTGGTGTCTGAAGATCGGTTGCGGGCGCGTTTTCGGGCAGGTCAGCCACGCTCAGCGAGCCTCGCGAGCACGGTCTCCGAGGCGTAGACCTTGTCGCCGATCGCCGCGCGCGGCTCCGCATCCAGCGGCAGGTACAGGTCCACGCGCGAACCGAAGCGAATGAACCCATAGCGCTGCCCGCGGACCAGGAACGCGCCGGCTTCGACATAACAGAGAATGCGCCGCGCGATCAGCCCCGCCACCTGCACGCAGGTGATCTCCTGCCCGCACTGCGTGGTGATGAGCAGCGCGTTGCGCTCGTTCTCGAGGGAAGCCTTGTCGAGCGCCGCGTTGAAGAACGATCCCGCGTGGTATTCAACCTTGCCCACCGTGCCGTCGACGGGCGAGCGGTTCGAGTGGACGTTGAACACGTTCATGAACACGCTGATCTTGAGCGCATCGCAGTCGCGGTAGGGGTCGCGCGCCTTGCCGACCACGACGATCCTGCCGTCGGCCGGCGAAACCACCGCAAGCCGGTCCGCCGGAACCTCGCGCGGCGGGTCGCGAAAGAACTGCAGCACGAACAGGGAAGCGAGCCACAGCGGCACCGACCAGCCCCATCCGGCGAACATGCCCGTCGCCACGGACGCGGCGACCGCGATCGCAAGGAAGGGCCAGCCCTCCCGCGCAATCAGCGGGTGCGGGTAGGCGACCGACACCCTAGAGCATCCCGGAAGGGAGCATGGCTGGTTCCTCGTTCAGGATTTCGCGCAGCTTGCCGCTCAGTTCTTGGACTTGTCGACGAGCTTGTTCTTCTTGATCCAGGGCATCATGTCGCGCAGCTTGCCGCCCACTTTCTCGATCTCGTGCTCGGCCGTGATGCGGCGACGGCTGAGCAGGGTCGGCGCGCCTGCGCGGCTTTCGAGGATGAAGCTCTTGGCGTATTCGCCGGTCTGGATGTCCTTGAGCACGTCGCGCATGACCTGCCTGGTACTCTCATTGACTATCCTCGGGCCGGTCACGTATTCCCCGTACTCCGCGTTGTTCGAGATCGAGTAGTTCATCGTGCCGATGCCCCCCTCGTACATCAGGTCGACGATGAGCTTCAGTTCGTGAAGACATTCAAAGTAGGCCATCTCGGGCGCGTAGCCCGCCTCGACCAGGGTCTCGAAGCCGGCCTTCACGAGCTCGACGCAGCCGCCGCACAGCACGGCCTGCTCGCCGAACAGGTCGGTCTCGGTCTCTTCCTTGAAGTCGGTTTCGATGATGCCGGCCTTGCCGCCGCCGATGGCGGACGCATACGAGAGCGCCATCGCGCGCGCCTTCTTGGACGGACTCTGGTGCACGGCGATCAGCATCGGGACGCCGCCGCCGCCGGCGTAGGTCGAGCGTACCGTGTGGCCGGGGGCCTTCGGCGCCACCATCCATACATCGAGGTCGGCGCGCGGCGCGACCTGGCCGTAGTGGACGTTGAAGCCGTGCGCGAACGCAAGGGCCGCGCCCTTCTTGATGTTGGGCTCCACCTCGGACTTGTAGGTGGCAGCGATGTGTTCGTCGGGCATCAGCATCATGACGATGTCGGCGCCCTTCACCGCGTCGCCGACTTCGGCGACCTTGAGCCCGGCCTTCTTCGCCTTGTCCCAGGACGCGCCGTCGCGCCGCAGCCCGACGGTGACCTTCACGCCAGACTCGTGCAGGTTGAGCGCGTGGGCATGGCCCTGCGAGCCATAGCCGACGATGGTGACCTTCTTGCCCTTGATGAGCGAAAGATCGGCGTCCTTGTCGTAATAGACCTTCATGATTTCCCCTTCTTATCGTTAAGTGTTTGAAAAAGCGGGGTCAGAGTCGCCTTTTCGTGCTTTCCTGCGACAGGAATGCTCCTGCGCAAAAAGGCGACTCTGACCCCACTTTCTACTGACCCCACTTTCTAAGCCGTCAGGCGCGCAGTATCCGGTTGCCGCGACCGATGCCGGAAGCGCCCGTGCGAACCGTCTCTAGGATCGCGCCGGCATCGAGCGCCTGTATGAACGCATCGAGCTTGTGGCCGGCGCCGGTGAGCTCGATAGTGTACGTGTTGTCGGAAACGTCGATGATGCGCCCGCGAAAGATGTCCGCCATGCGCTTCATGTCCTCCCTCTCCTTGGCCCCGGCGCGCACCTTGATCAGCATGAGTTCGCGCTCGATATGCTCGGCTTCGGACAGGTCGACCACCTTGACTACCTCGACCAGCTTGTTCAACTGCTTGGTGATCTGCTCGACCACCTCCTCCGAGCCGTTAGTGACGATGGTCATGCGCGACATCGAGGCATCCTCGGTCGGCGCGACGGTGAGCGACTCGATGTTGTAGGCGCGGGCCGAGAACAGCCCCGAGACGCGCGACAGCGCCCCGGCCTCGTTCTCGAGGAGAACTGAAATTATGTGGCGCATGGCTTTTGCGTTCGCGGGCTTGCGCCGCTCAAAGTTCTTCGGAGAGGATCATCTCCGAGATGCCCTTGCCGCCGGGGATCATCGGGAAGACGTTCTCGGTCTGGTCGGTGAGGAAGTCCATGAACACCAGCTCGTTCTTGCGCTTGAACGCGTCGCGTACGAGGCCGTTGCGGAGCTCCACCACGAGCTCACCGTCCACCACGATGCCGCTGCGCGAGATCTGCACCGCCACGGCGTCCTCCATGTCCACCGTGGACGTGGAGTAGGGGATCCTCAACTCCTCGGATTGCTGCACCGCGACGGCGGACGAGGACGCTAGCTGCATGACCATGAAGACGAGGAGGATCGTCATCATGTCCATCATGGGGTAGATGTTCAGACCGTGCGCGGTGTGCTCTTCGTGCCGGCGCTTCTTCGAGCGGATCATCCGCTTGAGGTCGGTCATGGAGGCGGGCGTGCTCTCGCCGTCCGCCTGCGGGAAGCCTTGGAAGCCACCGCCCTCGC
>JANNWA010000509.1:0-6106 GCA_031408275.1 Pseudomonadota bacterium | reverse complement strand
GGGCTGATGGTGGCGGGCAGCAAGAACGGCATGATCTCCGACCCCAAGGGCCGCCACGGGACGCTCGCTTCGGCCAAGCCCGACAACGTCGCCACCGCCCTGGACGACGCGGTAAAAAAGGAAATGCGCGCCTATCGCGAGGACTTCAAGCTGGCCGACGGCCGCTTCCTCGACTACGTGCGCGAGTTCGACTCGCCCTGGTCGGTCACCATGCAGACCATCTGGCCCAACCTGATCGTGCAGCGCGAATTGAACACGCTCGGCATCCGCCACATCATCCCCAACGGCCCGCACAGCCAGATCATGCTGTGGACCATGTTCGGCTACGAAGGTGATACCGAGGAGATGACGCGGCACCGCCTGCGCCAGGGCAACCTCATGGGCCCCTCCGGGTTCCTCGGGCTGGAGGACAACGAGGCGATCAAGTTCCTGCAGGAAGGCGTACGACGCTCGGGGTCGGGCAGCGGCGTGCTCAAGCTCGGCGGAGACACCATCGGCAGCACCACCTCGGTGATCGACGAGGCCGCGATCCGCGGCATGTACAACTATTACCGCCAAGAGATGGGGCTGTAACCTATGTACGCAGGCTACGACATGAAGGCGCCGGACGCAAAGACGGTGCGCGAACTGCGCCTCGAGATCGAGGAGTTCCACACCGAGTACTGCAACGTGCTCGACCGCCGGGCGCTGGACGAGTGGGTCGAATTCTTTGCCGAGGACGCCCTGTACCGCGTCACCGCGCGCGAGAATGCCGACGCCGGCCTGCGCGTGGGCCTGGTCTACGCCGAGGGGCGCGGCATGATCCGCGACCGCGCCTTCGCCATCCAGCACACGCAGATGTTCGCGCCGCGCTACATGCAGCACTTCACGAGCAACGTCCGGGTGGTTGCGGTCGAGGGCACGGGTGAGGGTGAACTCGTCAAGGCGCAGGCAAACTACCTGCTGCTGCAGACTCTCGTAGACGGCCCGACCACCATCCACCAGTCGGGGCGCTACTACGACACGTTCGTGCGCCAGGGCGGCAGGCTGCTCATCAAGGAACGCCAGTGCGTGTACGACACGCTGCTGATCGCCAACGACCTGGTTTACCCGGTCTAATCCGTGCGCAACGTGGCCCGCCCGACCTCATTGTTCGCCTCGATCAGGCGCACCAGCGTGGCCATGAAGAGGTCGCGTTCCTTCTGCGTGAGCGGCGCGAGCAGCCGGTCTTGCGAGCGCTGCATGGCGGGAAACAGGCTTGCCATCAGGGCGCGCCCCTTGGCCGTCAGTGCGGCGAGGCGCGCGCGGCGGTCGGCGGGATTTTCCTTGCGGCGCACGAGCTTCCTCGCCGCGAGGCGCGAGAGCACCTCGGCGGCGTTGGTCCGGTCTATGCCGACCTCGTCGGCCAGCGCGGTCTGGTCCAGCTCGCCGCGGATCGACAGCGCCGTGAGCACGCCGTATTGCACCGGGGTCACGTTGGCGTGCCCCAGTTCCTCGATCCACAGGGCGTAGTTGATCTGATGCAGACGACGCACGAGATAGCCGGGACGGGACCACAGCGGCAGGCGCGGCTCCAGGGATCGGCTGGCGCTTTTCTTCGCGGTGGTGCGGGCCATGATCTCTTGCGTGCGCGGTCAGTGAAAGTACGAGCCGCCGTCGATCACCAGCGTCTGGCCGGTGATGAAGGCGGAGTCGGGCCCGGCAAAGAACACTGCCGCGCCGACGAGGTCGTCCGGGTACATGTCGCGGGCGATCGCGCGCCCGGCGATCGACAGTTCGCGCACCTTCTCCATCAGGGCCGGGTTGTTCTCCACGTTCTCCGAGAGGGTGAAGCCGGGCGCGATCGCGTTGACGAGGATCTTGTCCGGGCCGAGCTCGCGGGCGAGCGCGCGGGTCATCGAAAGGATCGCGCCCTTGCTTGCCACGTAGTGCAGGTACAGCGGGTTGCCCTTGAAGGCCACGCCGGAACACAGGTTGATCACGCGGGCCGCGGGGGACCGGCGCAACATCGGCAGCACGCCCTTGGTCACCAGGAACACGCCCAGGGTGTTCACGTCCATCACTTTGCGCCACTCGGCCGCGGAGATCTCCTCGAGGGGCTTGGGGATCAGGGTGGAGAATATGGCCGCGTTGTTGACGAGGATATCGAGCCCGCCGAAGCGGTCTGCGGCGGCCTGAGCAATGCGCGCGACATCCGCCTCGCTCGTGATGTCGGCACGAATCCCGTGCGCCTCGATCCCCGCAGCGGTGAGTTCAGCCGCCGCGCCCTCGGCGTTTTCGAGGTCGGCCACCAGGATGCGGGCCCCTTCCCGGCCCAGGGCCGTGGCGATGGCCTTGCCGATGCCGTTGCCGGCGCCGGTGACCAGGGCTGTTTTGCTTTCAAGCTTCATCTGGGCATGCTCGTTGCTAGGGAATGAAGGATGATTAAAGACTAACATGGACCGAATTCCCGTCATCGACATCGGGCCTTTCCTCGCCGGCGCTCCGGGCGCCCGCGCGGGTGTGCCCGCGGCCGTGCGCGACGCGGCGGAAAAAATCGGCTTCTTCGCGATCGAAGGCCACGGCGTGCCGCGCACCACGATGGACGCGCTGTATGCCAAAGCGCACGCCTTCTTCGACCTGCCGCTTCCTGAAAAGCAGCGCGTCGCCCCGCCACGACCGGACTATCCGCGCGGCTACAAGGCGGTGGGGTTCGAGGCGCTGGCCGCAGGCAACGCCGCAGTTGATCAACCCGCTGCACCGCCCGACCTCAAGGAGTACTACCACTTCGGCCGCGCCGACATCCCGGACACGCCTTACTACAAGGGCGAGCAGGGCCGCCGGCATTTCTTCGCCAACCAGTGGCCCGTGCAGCCCGCCGGTTTCGCCGCGGCGGCCGATGCCTATTACCGTGCGATGGAAAGCCTTTCGGTCACGCTGTGCCGCATCTCGGCGCTGGCGCTCGAGCTGCCCGAGGGCTTCTTCGACGCCAGGATCGACCGCCACATCACCGCCGCGCGCATCAACTATTACCCGCGCCAGGACAACCCTCCGGCGCAGGGGCAGTTGCGCGCCGGCGCCCACACCGACTACGGCATGCTCACCATCCTGTCGGGCGAATCCGCTCCCGGCCTGCAGGTCGAGACGCGCTCGGGCGAGTGGGTGGACGTGGCCACCGACAAGTACCGGTTTGTCTGCAACATCGGCGACCTGCTCATGCGCTGGACCAATGACCGCTGGGTGTCCAACACGCACCGCGTGCTGAACCCCCCGCGCGAGGTTGCCCAGGCCTCCAGCCGCATGTCGATCGCCTTCTTCCACCACCCGAACTACGACGCGAAGATCGAGTGCATCCCGGGCTGCGCGGGGGACACGCCGCCGCGCTACGAGCCGGTGCTGTCGGGCGATTTCCGCGATTACAAATACGCAGTCACACGCGCGAACAAGGCGGCCTGAGGCGATGCAAGCATTCCTGAAGTTTTCAGCCGGCGTGGACGCCATGAACCGCTGGTTCGGCTACATCGCCTCCTTCTGCGTGCTCGTAGCCTGCCTGGTGAGTTCGGGCAACGCCGGACTGCGCTACCTCTTCAGCCTCGGCTCCAACGCGTGGCTGGAGATGCAGTGGTACCTGTTCGCCTACCTCGTTATGCTCGGCGCCGCGCACGTGCTCAAGGTCAACGAGCATGTCCGGGTCGACCTCATCTACGGGATGCTCGGCGTGCGCGGCAAGATCTGGGTCGACCTCCTGGGCTTCCTCGTTTTCCTGATGCCCGCCACCCTTTACCTCTTCTGGCTGTGCGTGCCCCCGTTCGTCGATGCGTGGCATACCGGCGAGATCTCGCCGAACGCAGGCGGCCTGGTGCGCTGGCCCGCGCGGCTGGCGCTTCCCATAGGCTTTGCGCTGGTGGCGCTGCAGGGCGTGTCCGAGATCGTCAAGCGCATTGCCATGCTCACGGGGCACCTCACCGCGGAAGTCAACTACGAGAGGCCGCTGCAATGAGCGCCCAGGCCATGGCGCCGCTGATGTTCGCGGGGCTCGTGCTGTTCCTGCTGGTCGGGTTCCCGGTGGCGTTTTCGCTCGCGGCGCTCGGCCTGTCGTTCGGGTTGATCGGCATCCAGCTCGGGTTTTTCGTGCCCGATTTCCTCGCCAACCTGCCGCTGCGCGTGTTCGGCATCGTCTCCAACGATCTGCTGCTGGCGATCCCGTTCTTCACTTTCATGGGCACGATCCTCGAGCGCTGCGGCCTCGCGGAAGACCTGCTCGAGAGCATGGGGCAGGCCTTTGGCGGCCTGCCCGGGGGGCTCGCCTACTCGGTCATCATCGTCGGTGCGATCCTCGGCGCGATCACCGGCACCGTGGCCGCCTCGGTGATCGCCATGGGCATGATCGCGCTGCCGGCGATGATGCGCCACGGTTACGACATGCGCATTTCCACCGGTGTGATCGCAGCCTCCGGCACGATCACGCAACTGATCCCGCCTTCGCTCGTGCTCGTGGTGCTGGCCGACCAGCTCGGCAAATCGGTGGGCGACATGTACAAGGGCGCGATCGGGCCCTCCATCGTCCAGACGCTGCTGTTCATCGCATTCATCTTCCTGGTCTCGGTCTTCAAGCCGCAGCTCGTCCCGGCACTGCCCGCCTCGGCGCGCACGCTGCGCGGCTGGGCGCTCTGGAAGCGCGTGCTATGGGGGATCATCCCGTCGATGGGCCTGATCTTCATCGTGCTCGGCACGATCTTCATGGGCCTCGCAACGCCGACCGAAGCGGGCGCGATGGGGGCCGTCGGCGCCATGTTCCTCGCCGCGCTGCGCGGGCGCCTCACGATCTCGCTGATGTGGCAGGGCATGGAGTCCACGATGCGCATCACCGCGATGGTGATCTTCATCCTGGTCGGTTCGTCGGTGTTCTCGCTCGTGTTCCAGGGCTTCGACGGCCACCTGTGGATCGAGCACCTGCTGGCGGACCTGCCCGGCGGGCGGATCGGCTTCCTGGTCGTGGTCAACCTGTTCGTGTTCGTGCTGGCGTTCTTCCTCGATTTCTTCGAGATCGCGTTCATCGTGATCCCGCTGCTCGCGCCGGTGGCGCAGAAGCTCGGGATCGACCTGGTCTGGTTCGGCGTGCTGCTGTGCGTGAACATCCAGACCTCCTACATGCACCCCCCGTTCGGCTACGCGCTCTTCTACCTGCGCGGCATCGCGCCCAAGGAAGTCCGCAGCCGCGACATCTACCTCGGCGCGATTCCCTGGGTCGGCCTGCAGATGCTCATGGTCGGCCTGGTGATAGCCTTCCCGGACCAGATCACCTACTTCCTCGACAAGGAGCAGGTGATCGATGTGGACAAGGTGAAGATCGAGCTCGAGGCGCCGGCAATCGTCCCGGATGCGCCCGCCGAAGGGGCGGGCAGCGCCGACGAGGAGATGCAGAAGCAGTTCGAGCGCTCCATGAAAAAATAAGGTGCGGGAAAGCAGTGCGGGTACGTACGGTTTTGTAGCCAACCGCCGGCGCGAGCCGGCAACTCCAAGGAGAATGCAATGAAGAGAAGAGATTTTCTGACCAAGGCAGGCGCCGGCGCGGCCCTGGGCACGGTCGCGTATCCCGCGATTGCGCAGTCCGCCCCGACGGTCAAGTGGCGCCTGCAGACCAGCTGGCCCAAGAGCCTGGACGTCACCCACGGCGACGTGGAGATGATGGCCAAGCGCATCTTCGCGATCACCGAGGGCAAGTTCGACATCCAGGTGCTGACCGCCGGCTCGATCGTGCCCGGCAACCAGGTGTTCGATGCGGTGGAAAAAGGCACGATGGAAGCCACCCACACACTGTCTTCGTTTTTCATCGGCAAGAACCCGGCGTTCGCTTTCGATGCGGGGATCCCGTTCGGGCTGAATGCGCGCCAGCAGGCCGCGTGGTTCAACTGGGGCGGCGGCGGCGAACTGCTGCGCGACGTGTTCAAGCAGTACGGCATGATGAACATCCCCTGCGGCAACACCGGCGTGCAGATGGGCGGCTGGTATCGCAAGGAGATCAAGACGGTGGCCGACCTCAAGGGCCTCAAGATGCGCATCGGCGGCATCGGCGGCACGATCCTGACCAAGCTCGGCGTGACCGCGCAGCAGCTCCCGCCCGGCGACATCTACCCGGCGCTGGAAA
>JANNWA010000508.1:0-3798 GCA_031408275.1 Pseudomonadota bacterium | reverse complement strand
TCGCCGCGGCCCAGTCGGCGCCCTCGGCCGTGACGGGCGCGCCGATGGTGACCGACACGGCCGCGCGCCGCAGGTACCAGGTGCCGTCGCGCAGCACCGAGCGCACGCCGTGCAGCGCGATCGGGATGACGGGGATGCCGGCCTGCGCCGCGGCCTGGAAGGCGCCCGTGCGGAAGTCCATCAGCCCCGTGTGGCGCGTCAGCGTGCCTTCCGGGAAAACGACGAGCGACACGCCGCGCTGCGCGGCCGCGCCGAGCTCGTTGGCGTGCTCGGCGCTCTTCGCGACGTCGAAACGCTCGATGAACTGCGTGCCGAACCCCGCGAGCAGGGTGCGCATCAGGAAGCTCTCCTGGAACTCGCGCTTGGCCACAAAGGCGTAGCCGCGGTCGTCGAGCAAGGAGAGCAGCACCAGCGCGTCGAGGTAGCTGGTGTGGTTGACCGCCAGCACCACTGGGGACTTGCTTTCGAGGTGCTGCAGGCCCCGCACCGCCACCGGGATCCCGGACAAGGCGAGGAACCACTTCGACACGGCCTTGCCCACGTTCCAGCAGGTCTTGCCCGGGGCGAGCAGCGCGGCGATGAACGCGAACGGGAACAGCAGGCCGAACACCAGGTAGGCGCGCAGCGCGAACAGCGCTCCGCCCATCGCGCGCAGCGTACGGCGCAGCTGCGGGGCCGCGCCCGCGAGCAAGAGGCGCGCGAACTGCATCCACACGGCCTGCGGCTTCACGGCCATCGGGCCGCGTTCGTAGAATTCCCGCGCGGCGACGCGGCGGATCTTGCCGCTGGAGGTCTTGGGCACCGTCGCGGGCGGGGCGAGCACGATGTCGTCCGCGGGCCCGCCAAGCAGGCTTACCGCGATTTCGTTGATCATTCTTTTCAGGTCATCGTGGCGCGATGCGTCGTTGTCGCGCATCTCGGCCAGCACCACCACGCGCTCGGTGCCCGTTGCCGCGTCCTTGCTGCCAAACACTGCAACGCAGCCGCGCCGCACGCCGGCAAGATCCCCCACGGCCTGCTCGAGCTCGTAGGGGCTGATGTTGCGGCCGCCGCGGATGATGATGTCCTTCTCGCGGCCGGTGAGGAACAGCACGCCCTCCGAAAGGTAGGCGCGGTCGCCGGTGTTGACCCATTCGCCGTCGAACAAAGTTTTCGTCGCCTCCGGGTTGCGGTAGTAGCCGGAAGTCGACGACGGGCCGCGAAACTGCAGCAGGCCTTCCTGCCGATCGGGCAGTTCCATTCCCGCGGCGTCCACGGTCCGGATGTCATGGCCCGGGATCGGCGTGCCGCAGCCGATCACGATCAGCGGGGAGGGGTCGCCGGGCGGCCCCTCAACGGCCTCACCCGTCCGCGTGAACCGGTCGCGGTCCAGGCGGTCCGCGCGCCACGGGCTGCCCGGCACGGTGATCGCCACGCCGACCGAGGATTCCGCCAGCCCGTAGGAGGGCGACAGGCAGTTCTTGCGCAGCCCGAACTTGCCGAAACGCTTCTCGAATTCCACGATGGTGTCCGGGCTGACCGGCTCCGCGGCGTTGAACGCGAACCGCCACGACGAGAGGTCGATGCCCTCCATGTCCTCGTCCGCAATTCGGCGCAGGCACAGTTCGAAGGCGAAGTTCGGGCCGCCGGACATGGTGCCGCGGTGGCGGTGGATCGCCCGCATCCAGCTCGCCGGGCGCGACAGGAAAGCGAGCGGTGACATCAGCACCGTCGGGAAGCCGAGCACGAGCGAGGCGAAATTGGCGCCGATGAGGCCGAGGTCGTGGTACAGCGGCAGCCAGCTCACGAACACGTCCTCGGGGCCCGCGCTCACCGCTGCGCCCATCGCGCGCACGTTCGCCATCAGGTTCGCGTGCGAAAGCACCACGCCCTTGGGGTTGCCGGTGCTGCCCGAGGTGTATTGCAGGAAGCCGGTGTCGCCGGGATTGCCGTGCACCGGCGTGAACCGTTCGCCGGCGGACTTGTCCAGGTCGGCCGGGACCAGCACCTGGCGCAGCGACTCGACCTGCGCGCGCAGCAGGTAGGCGAGCGGCTTGGCTTCGGCAATGGTGATCATGATCGTCGCGCCTGCGCTCTTGAGTATTCCGACGTGGCGCGTCATGTGGTCTTCGATCGTGGTGAGCCGCGCCGGCGGATACAGCGGCACCGGCACCCCGCCCGCGAGCAGCACGCCGTAGAACGAGAACAGGTACTCCTTGCAGGTGGGCAGCATGATCGCCACCATCTGGCCGCGCTGCAGGCCCGCGTGCGTGAGCTGCGCCGCGTAGCCGAGCGCGCCGTCCCACAGGGCGCGGTAGGTGAGCGGAAACTCCTTGTGATCCTCGTACATGAACACGGTCAGCCGGTCCGGCTGGCGCTCGACGTGGTACTCGAGCGCTTCGGTCAACGTGCGCGCCTGCGCGTCCGTCGGCGCGGGCACGCCGTCGGACTGCACCAGACTGGCCACGCTGCTGTCGGCCGCCTCGCGCGCATGGCCCGCGCCCGCTAGGAGGAACCGCAGGAGATCCCGCGGCGTCTCGCCGGTGGCCAGCGCCTGTTCGGGCAGGCTGGTGCCGAACACCTGCTCCAGGCGCAGAACCAGCTCCACGCGGGCGAGGCTGTCCAGGCCAAGTTCCCGCTCGAGCGAACTATCCAATGTCACATGCGGGGTGACGTTCGGGCGCGCCTCTTTCGTCACTTCGGCGACGACTTCGAGCACGCGCTGCGGGCTGATCTCCGTGGGGGCCTTTTTATCCATCGCAGCCTCATCCCTGTTGGGGTTTACGGGCAGTGTACACGCGGGTCAGATTCGCCCGCCGAAACCGCCGATCGCGATCGATTGATGCAAGTCAAACCGCGATTGGCCGCCGGGCTCACACTGGGATCGGGCTGTGTTGCCCTCAACCCGGACCAGGATCAGATATGCCCCATTTCCATGCAGTGGCGTGGCTCGACCATACCGAAGCGCACGTAATGCATTTCGCCAAGGAAGAAGTCGAGAAATTCACCGCGCACGCCTCCGACAAGCATCCGCACCTGCACCACAAGCGCGGCTCCATCGGCTCCGGCCATCGCGGCGAGGATTCCGCCTATTACGAGGCGGTGGTGAAGCTTCTGGGCGGCGCCCAGGAGATCCTCGTGGTCGGCCCGGGAAGCGCCAAGCTCGAGCTGGTGAAGCACGTGCACAAGCACCACCCGGCGCTCGTGGAACGGGTGCTGGGCGTCGAAACCGTGGACCACCCGACCGATGCCCAGGTGGTCGCGCATGCGCGCAGTTACTTTGCCGCCAGGGATCAAATGCTCGGTAAGGGCGGCCTCGAGCGCTGAGGTGAGGTAGTTCGTCCGGCGGGCCGCCGCGGTACGGCCTGTCGCGGGTCGTGCACTCCGGTGTGCCTTGGCGCACAGATCGCCGCCGCTTCCGGCGCTATGTTGGCTCTATCGAGTCCAGCCCGGAGTTCCGCCGTGACCTATCTGAGAATGACCCAGTTCCACATGGATCCATC
The DNA here is from genome assembly GCA_031408275.1 of Pseudomonadota bacterium. GTDB lineage: Bacteria > Pseudomonadota > Gammaproteobacteria > Burkholderiales > SG8-39 > SZAS-79. The sequence goes on along the minus strand of JANNWA010000508.1, from coordinate 316 downwards.
GAAGCCCCCGAGGATTGCGCACCCGATGGAAAACCAGGTCCGGGAAGAGTCCGGGCCTGCCAGTACGGCACCTGTAGTCCGGCTCAAGCGGCCGCAAAAAAATTCGCCTGGCAATTCGCCGGAACCGGAAGCGTCCATGCTCCCGGCAACCCGTTGCTTCGGTACCCTGCATGCGTCGCATGCACAGCGGTCCCCGAAGCACGGAGCCGGCGATGAATAAGTCATTGCGGTCCGTCTTCCTGGGTGCGGCGTGCGCGATGCTGGCGGCCGGTTGCGGCAAGAACGAGGGGTCCGCCGTTGCGTCCAACGGGCAGCC
>JANNWA010000507.1:0-2681 GCA_031408275.1 Pseudomonadota bacterium | reverse complement strand
TTCACCACCCCCATGAAGGCCACGACGAACTCGGCGCGGTTCGCGAGGCAGATCGCCACCCGGTCGCCGATCGCGACGCCCCGGGAGACGAGTCCATTGGCCAGCCGCGTCGATTGCTCGTCGATCTGGCTGAAACTGAGGCGCACGTTTCCCGCATTTCTTACCGCAACCACCGCCTCACGCCCCGGTGTCGCCAGGGCGTGTGCCGCGAGGAAGGCGGCGAGTTTCACGCGCCGCGGGTCAGGCGGGCTGGAAGGCCGGGTAGTTGATGTCTTCCGACAGCTTTTCCCAGTACAGCTTGACCTTCATGCCGATCTTCACGTCCTCGGCCTTCACGTTGAAGAGGTTGCACAGCATGCGCACGCCCTCGTCGAGCTCGACCAGCGCGACCAGGTACGGCACGCGATCCTCGTGCCCCGGCCACGCGCTGAAAGTGTTGGTGTAGCTGTACACGGTTCCTTTTCCGGAGACCTCGCGCCACTCCAGGTTGCGCTTGCCGTTGGCCATGCTGACCGGGCGCGGGAAGAACTGCGGCTTGCCGGTGTCCTTGCAGTACTGGATGACCAGCTTGCCGTTCTTCGCCGCGTCCCAGAACGGCTTGGTGTCCATGTACGTGTTCGGGCGCGGCAGGGGCCGCGGGATCTTCTTCACCTCGGGCTTGGAGGCGGGCTTCGCCGAATTGGTATCGCTCATGATTGCTCCATGATCAGGACGCCGGAGACGCCCCAGTTGCGTCCGTAGGGAATGACACCGATGCCGGTCACCATGCAGTTGCGCGGGTCCGACACCTGGCGCGCGCCGGCCTCGCCGAACATCTGGCGCACGCCCTCGACGAGGTTGAGGCCGCCGCCGGCCAGGCCCGGCTGGCCCGCCGAGATCTGCCCGCCGGATGTGTTCAGCGGCAGGGTGCCCTTGTAGGAGAGGTCCGTGTTCATGACGAACTCGCAGCCCTTGCCTTTCGGGCAGAAGCCGATGTCCTCGAGCGTGATGACGAGCGCGATCAGGAAGTCGTCGTACGGCATGATCATGCGCACGTCCTTCGGCGTCATGCCGGCCTGCTTGAGCGCCCTGGGGCCGGCAACCGAGAAGCCCGACACCGTGATGTCGGCCAGCGGCTCCGCGCCCTTGAAGTTGCTGATCTCGCCGTAGCCCACCGGGTGGATCATCTTTTTCGCGCCGAGCTTTTTCGCGTTCTCGGTGGAGGTCACCAGCACGCCGTTGGCGCCGTCGCAGACCATGACCGAGTCGAGCATGCGCAGGGGCTCGGACACGTATTTCGAATTCAGGTAGTCGGCTTCGGTCAGCGGCTTTTGCAGCTTGTCGACCGCGTTGGGGTTCATGAGCGCGTGGTTGCGCTGCGTGACCGCGAGCTTGGCCAGCGCCCGGTCATCGAGCCCGTACTGGTGGCGGTAACGCTGGGTGATCAGGCCGAAGGCGCCGACCGGGCCACGCAGGCCGATCGGGTACTGGAACTCGCCGCGCTGCGCGCCCTGCTCGGGGTTGCGCCCGGAGGACTGCGCATCCGACGCCACCACGAATACCGTCTCGCACAGGCCGTCACGGATAGCCGCCGCCGCGCGGGCGATACCGCCGATGCCGGAAGTACCGCCGAGGCCGTTCAACTGCATCCAGGTGGGTGAGATCCCCAGCATCTCGGACATGTAGACGCCCCAGAAGGGGTTGGACGTCTCGCTCATCGTTTCCGCGATCGACAGGCCGTCGATCTTCTTCGGGTCGACGCCGGTCTGCTCGACGATCTGCGCGAACACCTCGCCCGCGAGGTCGTAGGAACTGCGCCCGCCCTTCAGCGTGACCTTGGTTTCGCCATAGCCGATGATGGCGATGTCCTTGCGCTTGCTCATTTTCCACCCTCTGTCGTCATTGCCCTCTCCAGGAATTTCGCGTCGATTACGATCATAACCACCTTTGGCGCACGCATCGGAGCGCAGTGCGAAACATCCCCCGGCGTTTCGCGCCCGGCGCCCGCCGCGGGGCCGAATCGCCTTGACACCCGGGAGGCGGCGAACTTAGGCTGGGCCGCATGCTGACCCTGCCTTCGATGCTGCAACGGACCGCGCGCATGTACGGCGCGAACCGGGCCATCCTCGACCCTGCGGGCGACCTCGACTGGCGCGCGTGGACCGCCCGAATTGCCCGCGCAGGCGGCATGCTGCGCCACACGCTGGGGATCGCGCCCGGGCAGCGCATCGGGATCCTGGCGAGGAATTCGGTGCGCCAGGCGGAGCTCTTCTACGCAGGCTACTGGGCCGGCGTGGTGCCCGTGCCGGTGAACTACCGCCTCGCGCCGCCCGAGATCGCCGCACTGCTGGAAGACGCCGACTGCAAGGCGCTGGCGGTGGAGCCGCACTTCGCGCACCTGCTGGAGTCCGCACCGCTCGACGCATGGCGCGGCCGCGCGTTCATGCTCGACGCGCATGGGGCTGCGGGCCATTCCGCGGGCGGGCCGCCCGGCTACGACGTCCTGCGCGACGCCGCGGCGCCGATCGACGCCCACGATCCGTCTGAGACCGACGACGCGATCCTGCTGTACACCGGCGGCACCACCGGGCGCGGCAAGGGCGTGCGGATCTCCCACCGCAACATCGCCGCGAACGCCCTGCAACTGGCTCACATCATGGCGGTGCGGCCGGAGGACAGCTACCTGCACGTGTCGCCGATGT
>JANNWA010000506.1:0-1602 GCA_031408275.1 Pseudomonadota bacterium | reverse complement strand
CAGCAGCCGGTGTGCCAACACCGCTGCCTGGAGGCCCCGATAGAACGCCTTATCGGTCGATGCGCGTTCGATGAGGCGTGAAAGGCCGCGATCGTCGAACAGCTTGAAGTACCCGCGATAGTCCGCGCCGAGCATCCCGATGTTTCCCGAAACGCGCGAAGCGAGCACCGGCACGCCGATGCGGGACGCCTCGCAGATCACGTTCGCGCCGCCCTCCATGACGGAACTCACGACCAGCAGGTGGCTTTGCGCCATCGCGCGCATTGCCTGAGCGTGCGGCATGCTCTTCGCCCAGCGGTAGCGCGGCTCCTCGCTCATCCAGCGCTTGGCCTCGGCAGCCATTTCCGGGGAAAGCGCAGCACCGACCTGCACGACTTCGATCTCCGCTTCGCGCGGCAATCGCGCCAGCGCGCCGACGGCGCGAAAGGGGTCCTTTTCTTCGCGCAGGTTGCCCACAACGATCACCCGAAACACACCTTTCGGCGGCCGGTGGGCGAGGCGCGTGTCGGCCGACTGGTAGATCACCCGTATCTTCGGCCACAAGTGGCGCGCGAGGCGGGTCCGGCCATGCGGCTGGAGCAAGACGAGCCGCGACGCGAGTTCCATTGAGCGCCGCGCCTCCGGGTGGGTCTCGATGTCGCGGTAAAGGTCGGTGCCGGTGAGCGCTACAATCAGCGGACGATCCGGATGCGCATGATGAAACCTCTCCACCGAAACGGCGCTTTTCCTTGCGTGCAGCGCAATAAGCAGGTCAGCGGCCGCGCCGTCCCATTCTTCCTTGACGGAGACCCGGTACCCGGACTGGCGGAGGAAACCCGCCCAGCGCAGCGCCGTGTGCTGGTTGCCGGTACGCGCCGCCGTGCCCTGGGGCATCACGATCGAGATCTTCATGGGCGATGATCCTAGCATCCTCGCGGCGGAACTCGTTGCGTCGCGCGCGCGCTCGACCCGCGTCACGCTCGACCTAGAGGGGGATCGACTGCTCGGCCCGAAGCTCGGCATCGTGAACCCGCCGTTGTGGGAAATCGGCCACGTCGCATGGTTCCAGGAATTCTGGTGCCTGCGCCATCGCGGCTCGGACGTACCGCGCGATTCGATCCTGGCGCGCGCCGACGCGCTCTACGATTCGGCCAGGGTCGCCCACGACACGCGCTGGACCCTGCCCCTGCCCTCGCTCGCCGCGACGCGCATCTACCTGGCCGAGGTGCTTGCGCTCGTGCTGCGGAGGCTCGAACGGGAACCGGAAAATGCGGATCTGCGCTACTTCGTCCAGCTGGCGGGCTTCCACGAAGACATGCATGCCGAGGCATTTCATTACACGCGCCAGACGCTGGGGTATCCCGATCCGTTCGCGGACTCCGGTTCACCACCTTCGGCGCTGCTTGCTTCCGGGGACGTCGCCCTCGGCGGCGGCCGGTTCCTGCTCGGCGCATCGCCGGGCGACGGCTTTGCCTTCGACAACGAAAAGTGGGCGCACGAAGTCCGCGTGGCGCCATTCCGCATCGCGCGCACCGCGGTGACCAACGACGAATATCGCGCGTTCGTCGATGCGGGCGGCTACCGGCGGCGCGAATTCTGGGACGACGAGGGCGGGGCGTGGCG
>JANNWA010000505.1:0-7392 GCA_031408275.1 Pseudomonadota bacterium | reverse complement strand
GAAGGATTGATCTCCAGGATGGGCGGCGAGTCCGGCGCCTTCTGTCCCGCGGCGCGCAGGATCCGTGCAAGGTTGCCGCCGATGTCGTGCTCGTCGGCGACCAGGCACGCAGGGGACTCGGTCAGCCGCATCGTCACGCGCACTTCCTTTACCCGCTCGCCCAGGGCCGCCTTGATCTTTGCCGTGAGTTCGCCGAACTCACGGCCCTTTTCCTCGGCTTCCCTCTTTTCCGTCTCGTCGCCAAGGTCGAGCCCGCCGCGCGCCACCGACGCGAGCGGCTTGCCGTCGAACTCGGGCAGGTTGCCGACCAGCCATTCGTCCACGCGGTCGTGCATCAGCAGGACTTCGATTCCCTTCTTGCGGAAGACCTCAAGGTGCGGGCTCGAGCGCGCCGCATTGAAGCCTTCGGCCGTTACGTAGTAGATCTTGTCCTGGCCGGGCTGCATGCGCCCGACATAGTCGGCGAGCGAAACGGTTTCATCCGCGGTGTCGGCCCGGGTGGAAGCAAAGCGCAGCAGCTTCGCGATCCGGTCCCGGTTCGCTTGGTCCTCCCCCGCACCTTCCTTGAGTACGCGGCCGAACTCTTTCCAGAACGTCGCGTATTTTTCCCTCTGGTTTTCCGCGAGGTCATCCAGCAGGGAAAGGACGCGGCGCGTGGCGCCCGAGCGGATCGACTCCACGTCCTTGCTTTCCTGCAGGATTTCGCGGGACACGTTGAGCGGCAGGTCGTTTGAGTCGATGACGCCGCGCACGAAGCGCAGGTATCCCGGCATCAGGTGCTCGGCGTCCTCCATGATGAACACGCGGCGCACGTACAGCTTGACCCCGCGCCTGTGCTGGCGGTCCCAGAGGTCGAATGGCGCGCGCGCCGGGATGTAGAGGAGTTGAGTGTATTCCTGCCGGCCTTCGACGCGGCCATGGGTCCAGGCCAGAGGCGGCTCGGGATCGTGCGCGACGTGGGTATAGAACTCGCGGTACTGCTCCTCGGTGACCTCCGCCTTAGGACGGGCCCAGAGGGCACTCGCCTGGTTGATCGGCGCATCCTCGCCGGCCAGCACGATCGGCAGGCTGATGTGGTCGGAATACTTGCGAATGATTCCCTTCACCTTCCAGGGCTCCAGCAGGTCGTCCTCGCCGTCGCGCAGGTGCATCACGATCTCGGTGCCACGCTCCGGGCGGGTCACCTGCTCCAGCGCATATTCGCCGCCGCCGTCCGATTCCCAGCGCACCCCCGCCTCCGGCGAAAGTCCTGCCCGACGAGTCGTGAGCGTGACCTTGTCGGCGACGATGAAGGACGAATAGAACCCGACGCCGAACTGGCCGATCAGGTTGGCGTCCTTCTTCTGGTCGCCGGTGAGCCGGTCGAGGAATTCGCGCGTCCCGGACCGGGCGATGGTGCCGATGTTGGCGATCACCTCTTCGCGCGACATGCCGACGCCGTTGTCCGCGATCGTGATGGTCCGCGCTTCCTTGTCGACGCTGACGCGGATCCTGAGGTCGGGGTCCGATTCGTACAGGGTGTTGTCGGAGAGCGCCTCGAATCGCAGCTTGTCCGCGGCGTCCGACGCGTTCGAGACGAGCTCCCGCAGGAAGATCTCCTTGTTGCTGTAGAGCGAGTGGATCATCAGCTTCAACAGCTGCTTCACCTCGGCCTGGAACCCCAGGGTTTCCTTTGTCCCGGTTTCCCCGGCCGTGTTTTCCCCGGATGCGGTCTGAGTCATTGCCTGTGCCTTCCTCTGCGGACGAAAATGTTTCGCTGTAGCTTGGGGTGATAGCGTCCGGTTTCAAGGGGTTTCACCGGTAAAATCCGCATTCCCGTGACCGCCCAAGAACGAACCGAATTCAGCGCCGGCCTGCGCGCCGCCCTGACCGTCCTGCCCGGGATCTTCCCGTTCGGCGTGGTTACCGGCGTGGCCATGGCCGCAGGGGGCATCCCACCGCTGGAAGCCATCCTGATGTCCTTCGTGGTCTTCGCCGGCGCCTCGCAGCTCGCCGCGACCCAGTTGCTCGGCGCGGCGGCCCCGGTCGGCGTGATCTTCGTGACGGTGTTCTTCATCAACCTCAGGTTCGTGATGTACAGCGCCTCGATGCGTACCCACCTCGCGGGCCTGCCGCTGCGCTGGCGGCTCGGCCTAGGGTACCTGCTGGCGGACAACTCGTACGCCCTGTGCATAACCCGTTACACCCAGCATCCGGGCGCCACCGGCAAGCACTGGTACTGCCTCGGGGTGTCCCTGCCCGTGTGGCTGACCTGGCAGGTCGCGACCATCCTCGGCGTGATTGCGGGGGCGTCCGTTCCACACGCCTGGCAGCTCGAATTCGCGGCCCCGCTGGCGTTCGTTGCCCTGTCCGTGCCGTTCCTTCGCGACCGTGCGATGGTGTGCGCCGCGCTCGCGGCCGGAATCACGGTCGTCCTCGCCCATCCCCTGCCGCTGCGAATGGGCCTGGTGCTCGCCGCCGTCGCCGGCATTTCGGCGGGCCTCCTGGCCGAAAGGCGTCCGGCATGAGCCTGGCCAGCATCTGGGTCGCGATGCTCGGGATGGGGCTGTTGACCTTCCTGCTGCGCTCTTCCTTCCTGCTGCTGCCGGAAGGCGTGCACCTGCCGCCGATCCTGCGCCGTGCGCTGCGTTACGTCCCCGCCGCCGTCCTCACGGCGATCTATGCCCCCGAGTTGCTGGTACAGTCCGGGGCGATCGATTTTTCGCCCCAGAATGCACGGCTCCTGGCCGGCGTCGTGGCGATCTGGGTCGCCTGGCGACTGCGCCGCACTTTTCTAACGATTGTCGCCGGGATGCTGGCGCTCCATGCATTCGGCGCGTTTCTCCAGTACTTCCGATATTGAACCTCCGCGAATTGAACCTACGAGACAGCCGCCGATCCAATGTGCTTCCCGACCCGCCACGAACCGCAATGACCCTGATCCGAACCCTGTTGAAACTCGCCGCGGCGGGCCTGCTCGCCCTCCACTTCCAGCCCGCGCTGGCGGCCGGCCCGGCGAAAGTAACCAGCGTGGAGGGGGTGAGCGAGTACCGCCTCGACAACGGCCTGCGCGTGCTGCTCGTGCCGGACAACTCCATCGACACCGTGAAGGTGCACATCACCTACATGGTGGGTTCGCGCCACGAGGGCTACGGCGAAAAAGGCATGGCCCACCTGCTGGAACACATGCTGTTCAAGGGGACCGCGCGGCACCCCAAGCTCAAGGAGGAGTTCACGCAGCGGGGGGTGCGGTTCAACGGCACGACTTCCTACGATCGGACCAACTATTTCGAGACCCTGGCTGCCGGCGCCGAAAACCTCGACTGGGCGCTCGGCGTGGAGGCCGACCGCATGGTCAACGCGTTCGTCCGCAAGGAGGACCTCGACAGCGAAATGACAGTGGTGCGCAACGAGTTCGAGTCGGGCGAGAACAGCCCCGGACGGGTGCTCCACCAGCGCATGATGCAGCTCGCGTTTCCGTGGCACAACTACGGCAATTCGGTGATCGGCTCGAGGTCCGACATCGAGAGCGTCCCGATCGAGCGCCTGCGCGCCTTCTACAGGATGTATTACCAGCCGGACAACGCGGTGCTTGCCATCGGCGGCAAGTTCGACGAGCAGCAGGCGCTGGCTTCCGTCGCGAAGCATTTCGGCGCCCTGCCCAGGCCCGCGCGCGCGTTGCCGGGCCTGTATACGGCCGAGCCGACCCAGGATGGCGAACGCAGCGTGGTGCTGCGGCGTGCCGGGGATACCCAGATCGTCGGCGCGCTTTACCGCGTGCCCTCCGGTGGGCACGAGGACTATCCAGCGGTGGACGTGCTCGTGAACCTGATGGCGACCCAGCCCAGCGGGCGCCTCCACCGGGCCCTGGTGCAGAAGAACCTGGCGAGCGGCATCTGGGGCAGCGAAAACGCCCTGCACGACCCCGGGGTCATGTACTTCGGCGCGAGCCTGTCCAAGGCCGCCTCGCTCGATCCGGCACGTGATGCACTCCTCGACACGCTCGAGAACATTGCGCGGGAGCCGGTCACCGCGGAGGAAGTCGAGCGCGCGAAGACGACGCTGCTCAACGATTTCAAGAAGTACCAGATCGACTCGCTGGCGCTTGTTTCCGTGCTCTCTGAGTTCAGCGCCACCGGCGACTGGCGGCTCTTCTTCCTCTATCGCGACCGGCTGCGCCAGGTCACGCCGGCAGACGTCCAGCGCGTGGCCACGACCTACCTGAAAGCCGCCAACCGCGTGTTGGGCACGTTCGTGCCGACCGACCAGCCCGCGCGCGCCGAGATCCCCGCGACGCCGGACCTGGCCCACGTGCTAGCAAGCTATGCGGGCGGAAACACGCCCGAACTCGGCGAGGTGTTCGACCCCTCCCCTGCGAACATCGAGGCGCGCATCCTGCGCAAGACGCTCTCCAACGGCATACGGGTCGCGCTGCTGCCAAAGAAAACCCGGGGCGGCAACGTGGTGGCGAAGCTCGGGCTCCACTGGGGCGACGAGGCCAGCATGATGAACCGCGCCACGGCGTGCTCCCTTTCGGGAGCGATGCTCATGCGCGGCACGCAGAAGCGCACCCGCGCGCAAATCCAGGACGCCTTCGAGAAGCTGACCGCCACGGTTTCGGTCGGCAGCGGCGGCGCCCAGATCGACGTGCAGCGGCCCCAGTTCGCCGACACGCTCAGGCTGATCGCCGAAGTGCTGCGTGAGCCGTCCTTCCCGGAGTCCGAGTTCGCGGAATTGAAGCGCGCCTCGATCACCGGCGTGGAGAGCCAGCGCAGCGAGCCCGGCGCGATCGCCGGCGAGAGGATGGCGCGCCACCTCTCGGCGTACCCCAAGGGCCACTGGCACTACGCCCAATCAATGGAAGAGCGCATCGAAGCGCTCAAAAGCGCCTCTCTGGAGGAAGCGAAGCGCTGCCACGCCGATTTCGTAGGCGCAACCGGCGCGGATTTCGCGGCGATCGGCGACTTCGACCCGGACGCGGTCATGAAGCTGATCGAAGAACTGTTCGGCGGATGGAAAAGCCCGGCGCCCTACGAGCGCATTCCTGCCCGGTATTTCGACCGGCCGGGCACCGACGCAGATATACGCACGCCGGACAAGGCCAATGCCGTGTTGCGGATCGGCGCCAACCTCAAGCTGCGTGACGACCATCCGGACTTCCCGGCGCTCGTCCTCGGCAACTACCTGCTGGGCGGCACATCTACGGCACGCCTTGCGGCGCGGGTCCGGGAGAAGGAGGGCCTGTCCTACGGCATCAACTCGGGGTTCTCCGCGTCGCAACTGGACGAATCCGCAAGCTTCAGCATTTCGGCAATCTATGCACCGCAGAACAAGAAGAAGGTCGAGACGGCCGTACGCGAAGAGATTGCGCGCGTACTGCGCGACGGGTTCTCCGCGGAAGAGGTCGCGGCGGGTAAGAGCGGCCTGCTGGAAGCCCGGCGCATCGGGCGCACGCAGGACCGCAATCTCGTCGGCCGGTTGAGCCTCTACCTCTTCACCAACAGGACATTCGCCTGGGACATGGACTTCGAAAGGAAGATCGCGGCGCTCACGCCCGACGAACTGCGCGCAGCGCTGGCCCGCCACCTGGATCCGGCGAGGCTCGCGGTGCTGAAAGCCGGGGATTTCAAGGACTGAGCTTTCTATTTCTTCAGTAAATCGCGGATCTCTTCGAGGAGGACTTCCTGGCGCGGGGGGGCGGGCGCCGCGGCGGGGGCGGCGGGCTCTTCGCGCTTCAGCCGGTTGATGAGCTTCACCGCGACGAAGATCGCCCAGGCGATGATCAGGAAATCCACGCAGGTCTGCAGGAATTTCCCGTACTTGAGCGTTGCCTCCCCGATCTTGAAGGTCAGTGCGGCGAAATTCATGCCGCCCATCAGCGTGCCGACCAGCGGCATGACCACGTCCTCCACCAAGGACGACACGATTTTTCCGAACGCCCCGCCGATGATGACGCCGACCGCCAGGTCGACGACATTGCCCTTCATCGCGAATTCCTTGAACTCCTTTACCACGCTCATATTTGTCTCCGATTGGCGGCCTGAAGGTCAGTCTATGGCCAGGTACTTTACTTCAATGATCTCGAGTTCTTCGTTTCCGCCCGGCGTGCGCAGGGTGACGAGATCGCCCTCCTTCGCCTTTATGAGCGCCTTCGCCATCGGCGCAACCCACGAGATGCGCCCGCGCGCCGTGTCTACTTCGTCCAGCCCGACGATCGTCAGCGTACGTTCGTCGCCGGCGCGCGACCGGACCGTCACGGTCGCACCGAAAAAGACCTGGTCGGAATCGCGGCCCGCAGAGTGGACGACTTCGGAGTTCTCCAGCCGGCGGATCAGGAAACGGACCCGGCGGTCGATCTCGCGGAGCCTGCGCTTGCCATAGATATAGTCGCCGTTTTCGGAGCGGTCGCCGTTGGATGCGGCCCACGACACCGTACGCACGACCTCGGGTCGCTCGACCTCCACCAGGCGCTTCAGCTCGGCCCGCAGCCGGCCGTATCCCGCGGGCGTCATGTAGTATCGGCTGACCGCAGGCTCCAGGGGTTCCGCCGGCTCGTCTTCCTCGGCCGCGTCGCTCTCGCGGGTGAATGCCTTTGACATGGGGGCGATTCTACCCTGCGGCATCCTGACACCCGGCTGGCCGGCGAGCCACACTTGCCATAGGGCCGGGGCTTGCCCAGAATGTGGGCCTACGACAATAAGACAGGGGAGCCCTCATGGCGAAGGACAAGGACGATCTGCTGGCGCGCGTACGCGTGCGCGAGTGGGTGCTGATGACCCTGATTGCGCTCACGGCGATCCTCGCGAACCTGCCGAGGGAGCTGATCGAGAAATACGGCATCAACCCGGACTACCTGATCGCGGCGCTCGGCTGCACCGTGATCTTCGGCCTGTTCCTCTACCTGAAATTCTTCTTTTTCCTCGCCGTCGTGCTGTTGATCGCCGGCGCCAACATGCCTGAGCAGATCGCCGACCGGTTCAACGTGTCGAAGGTGCCCCTGATCCTCGCGCTGGTCGTCCTGGTGGGGATTTCGCTGATCAACTATGTGGTGAGACTCCTGCCCACGGGGCTCGAACCCAAGACGAAGGACAAGAGCCCCGAGGGAGTGCGCGCGATGTTCTACGCGATCGAGAAAGGCAACCTCGTCTATGCGCAGAAGGTGATCAGCATGGACTTCGACGCGAACCTGCACCATGAAAACGGCTATACGCCGCTCGCCTACGCCGCGATGAAGGGAAATCCGCAAATGGTGGAGTTGTTCCTCAGGAACGGTGCAAACCCCCTGTTGACCACCAAGGAAGGCGACACGCCAGTGGAACTCGCCCTGCGCTTCGGGCACGGCGACGTCGCAGACAATTGTCGATAGTCATCACCCCAACCCCTGCCGCGCAGGAATTCAGCATCGTCAATAAG
>JANNWA010000504.1:0-9239 GCA_031408275.1 Pseudomonadota bacterium | reverse complement strand
GGTTCACTCGGGCTTGATGCCCGCCTCGCGCGCCACGCGTGTCCACTTCTCCCGATCCGCCTTGACGCGGGCGGCGGTGTCCTCGGGCGAGATCGCGGTCGGGATATAGCCGGCCGGGGCGAATTTGTCCTGCACGTCCGGCATCTTCATGATCTTCTGGATCTCGGCCCACAGCCGGTCCACGATCGGCTTCGGGGTGCCGGCCGGCGCCCAGAAGCCGAACCAGGTGCTCGACTCGAAATCGGCGATGCCCTGTTCCTGCACCGTCGGGATATCGGGGGTCGCGGACACGCGTGTGGTGGTGCCGACGGCGATGCCGCGCAGCTTGCCCGCGCGCACGTGGGAAATCCCCGGGACCGGCTGGTCGATCAGCACCTGCACCTGACCGGCGAGCGTGTCCTGCACCGCGCCGGCGCTGCCCTTGTAGCCGATGTGCTGCATTTCGATGCCGGCCAGCTTGTTCAGCAGCAGGCCCGTGAGGTGTCCGCTTGAGCCGACGCCGGAGGACGCGAAGTTGAGCTTGCCCGGATTCGCCTTCGCGTGCGCGACCAGTTCCTGCAGGGTCTTCGCCGGCAGGCTCGGGTGGGCGAGGATGTAGTTGGGCGAGAGCAGCGTGATCGCGATCGGCGTGAAGCCGTTCTCCGCGTCGTAGCGCATGTCCTTGAAGAACAGCGGGTTGATGATGAACATCTGCGGCGCGCCTACCAGCAGCGTGTAGCCGTCGGGCGCGGCCTTGGCGACTTCGGCGGCCCCGATCTGCGCGCTCGCGCCGGGTTTGTTCTCGACCACGAAGGGCTGGCCGAACGCTTCCTGCAGTTTTTGCGACACCGTGCGCCCGGTCAGATCGGTCGAGCCGCCCGGCCCGTAGGGCACGATCACCCGCACCGGCTTTGAAGGGTAAGTCTGCGCGGCAACTGCAGTTGCCAAACAAAGCGCGATGGCGGCGACGACGGCGTGAAACGATCTCTTGCGCATGACTTCTCCCAGAACGAACGGCCGTTACTCGAGCTTCAGATTCGCCGCGCGAACCACTCTGCCCCATTTTTCGACTTCGTCGAGGATCTCCGCCTGCAGCGCCTCCGGCGTGCTGCCGCTGATCTCGATTCCCTGTGCGGCGAGCTTGGCGCGCAGGTCGGCCAGCTGCAGCACTGCCTGCATCTCGCGGTTCAACAGGGCAACCACGTCCTTCGGCGTGCCGGCCGGTGCGTACAGGGCGTAATCGGTTGCGGCCACCACGCCCGGGGTCCCGGCCTCGGCCATGGTCGGCAGCTCGGGCATCATCGCCGAGCGCTGGGTGGAAGCGATCGCGAGGGCGCGCACTTTTCCCGACCTGATGTGCGGCAGGTACGCGGGCAGGCTGTCGAGGGCCATGTCGACCCGGCCGTCGAGCAGGTCCGGCAGGATCTGCGTCGTGCCCTTGTAGGGGATGTGGGTGAGATCGATGCCGGCCGCCTGCTTGAACATTTCCCCGGTCAGGTGGATCAGGGCGCCGGTCCCCGAAGAGGCGAAGGTGAGGCGGCCGGGCCTGGCCTTGGCCAGCGCGACCAGTTCCTTCACCGAGCCGGCAGGGGAACCCTGCGGCACGACTAGGACGATCGTGCCGTAGCCGATCCGCGTCACCGGCGCGAAATCACGCCGGACGTCGTAGGCCAGGTTCTTGTAAGTCATGAGCACGATTGCCTGGCTGCCGATCGGCCCGAGCAGGAGCGTATGCCCGTCGGGTGCGCTTTTCGCGACGGCGTCGCTGCCGATCGTGGTGCCGGCACCGGGCTTGTTGTCTATGACGACGGGTTGCCCGAGGCGCGGCGCGAGCTTCTCGCCGACCGCGCGCGCGACGATGTCCACGCCGCCGCCGGGGGGGAAAGGAACGACGAAACGAACCGGCTTGGACGGGTACTGTGCCGCGGCGTTCAGCGCAGCGAGCATCAGCACGCCACCGGCAAGCGCGCCGTGCAACAGCCCCGGCAAGGAACGAAAAGCTGATTTCATGTCGGTGTTTCTCCCGGTCAGGCCGCGGTTTCCCGGAGTGGGCTCATCCCGCCGCGCAACGATACACTGCCAGGCTGCCAAACAGGTTGGGCATGAAGGACACGGCCTCACCCTTGTGCAGCACAACCCTCTCCAGGATTCTCACGCCGAGCTTGGCCGCGAGGTCCTCGAAGTCGGCGATCGTGCACAAGTGCAGGTTGGGCGTGTTGTACCACTGGTGCGGCAGGCTCTCCGACACCGGCATGCGTCCCTTCATCACCTGCAGCCGCCCGCTCCAATGGCCGAAGTTGGGGAAGCTCACGATCGCCTCGCGTCCGACCCGCACCATTTCGCGCACGATGTCCTCGGTGTGGCGGACCGCCTGCAGGGTCTGCGACAGGATCACGTAGTCAAACGACCTGTCCTGGAAGGTCTCCAGCCCGCTTTCCAGGTTCATCTGCAGCACGTTGACGTCGTTCTGCACGCAGGCGCCGACCTTCGCGTCGTCGATCTCCACCCCGTAGCCCTGCGCGCCGCGCTCCTTCCACAGGTAGCGCAGGAGCATGCCGTCGCCGCAGCCCAGGTCCAGCAGGCGCGCGTCGGGCTTTACCCACTGCGCGATGGTGGCGAGGTCGGGGCGCCGGGCGAGCAGCGCCTTGTCCGAGTCAGTCATGGATGCGGGTCACAGCTCGATGTTCCCGAAGTACGCGCGCACCGCGTTCATGTAGCGCTCGTCTTCCATGAGGAAGGCGTCGTGGCCGTGAGGGGCGTCGATCTCGAGGTAGGACACGACGCGCCGGTTGTCGAGCAGCGCGCGCACGATCTCGCGCGAGCGCGCGGGCGCGAACCGCCAGTCGGAGGTGAACGAGATCACCAGGAACGCGGCCTTGGCGCGCGCCATCGCGGCCGAGAGGTCCTCGCCGAAGCCGGCCGCCGGGTCGAAGTAATCAAGGGCCTTGGTGATGCGCAGGTACGTGTTCGCGTCGAAGTAGGTCGAGAACTTGTCGCCCTGGTAGCGCAGGTAGGACTCGATCTCGAAGTCGATGTCGAAGTTGAACCCGAGGGATCCCGAGCGCAGCGTGCGGCCGAACTTCTCCATCATCGCGTCGTCCGACAGGTAGGTGATGTGGCCCAGCATGCGCGCGAGGCGCAGGCCCATGCGCGGCACCACGCCGTGCTCGTAGTAATGCCCGTCGTGGAAGTCCGGGTCGGTGGTGATCGCCTGCCGCGCCACCTCGTTGAAGGCGATGTTCTGTGCCGAGAGCTTGGGCGCCGCAGCGATCACCAGAGCGTGCCGGATGCGGTCGGGGAAGGCCAGCGTCCATTGGAGCGACTGCATCGCCCCGAGGCTCCCCCCCATCACGGCCGCGAATACTTCGATGTCGAGGTGGTCCGCCAGGCGCGCCTGCGCCTGCACCCAGTCCTCTACCGTGACCACGGGAAACTCGCCGCCCCAGGGCTTGCCGGTGGCCGGGTTCGGGCTCATGGGGCCGGTGGAGCCGTGGCATCCGCCCAGGTTGTTCACGCCGATGACGAAGAACCGGTTGGTGTCCAGGGGCTTGCCCGGGCCCACCATGTTGTCCCACCAGCCGAGGTTGCCGGGTTCGTCGGCGTAGGTGCCCGCCACGTGGTGCGAGGCGTTCAGGGCATGCGGCACGAGCACCGCGTTGGAGCGGGCCGCGTTGAGCTCGCCGTAGGTCTCGTAAGCCAGCTCGAACCCGGGCAGGGTCACGCCGCAAGTCAGCGCGAGCGGCTCCGTGAAGCGCGCCTTCTGCGGCTTCACGATGCCAACCGATCCCGGCGGTGTGTCTGGTGCGCCCAATGTGGTTCCAGTGGTCCCGAAAACAAAAAACCCGTCCAGCTTCGCGCGAGGACGGGTTTTGCGGACCTGTCTCTTTAGCGGTATTTGTTGCGCGCCCGCAAGCTGAACTTCAAATCGGCGCGTCTAGCTGACCGCAAAGTTATACGCAGGCTTGAAGGCTGTCAACCCGTTATGCCGATCGCCCACGGGATGAACTCGTGGTCGCCGAGGCCGAAAGCCTCGCTCTTGGTCTGCCTGCCGGAACAGGTGGCAAGGATCAATTCGAATATCTTCTGCCCCATCTGCTGCATGTCCGCGGTGCCGTCGAGGATCTCGCCGCAGTTGATGTCCATGTCCTCTTCGAGCTTGACGAACATGGGCGTATTGGTGGCCAGCTTGATCGACGGTGCGGGCTTGCAGCCGAAGGCCGAGCCGCGTCCCGTGGTGAAGCACACAACGTTCGCGCCGCCGGCGATCTGGCCCGTGGCCGAGACAGGGTCGAAGCCCGGCGTGTCCATGAAGACGAAGCCTTTTTGCTTTACCAGCTCCGCGTACTTGTACACCTCCATGAGGCCGGTGCTGCCGCCCTTCATGGCCGAGCCGAGCGATTTCTCCAGGATGTTGGCGAGGCCCCCGGCCTGGTTGCCGGGGCTTACCACGCCGTTGATCTGCACGTCGCGGCCCAGCGCGTACTCGTCCTTCCACCAGCGGATGCGTTCGATGAGTTTCTCGCCGACTTCCTTCGTGACCGCGCGGCGCGTGAGCGTGTGCTCGACGCCGTAGATCTCCGGCGTCTCGGAAAGGATGGCCGTCCCGCCGTGCTTCACCAGGATGTCCATCGCCGCGCCCAGCGCCGGGTTGGCGGTGATCGAGGAAAAGCTGTCCGAGCCGCCGCACTGCAGGCCCACGCTGATGTGGCTTGCGTCCACCGGCACGCGCTTTACCCGGTTGGCTTCGGGCAGCAGCTCCTTGATCGCTTCGATCCCGGCCTCGATGGTCTTGCGCGTTCCGCCCGAGTCCTGCATCACGAAGGTCTTGAGCCTGGTGCCCGCAGTGAGCTTTTCGGCCTGGAACAGCGTGTTGATCTGGTTCCGCTCGCAGCCCAGGCCCACCACCAGCACCGCGGCCATGTTCGGGTGGCGGATGTAGCCGGAGAGCGTACGGCGCAGCAGGTCCATGGGCTCGCCCGACAGCTCCATCCCGCAGCCGGTCGCATGGGTGAACGCGGCCACGCCGTCGATGTTGGGGAATTCCGCCAGCCGCTCCGGAGTGAACCAGTCCGCCATGCGGTGCACGACCGTGGCCGAGCAATTCACCGTGGCGACGATGCCGATGTAGTTGCGCGTGGCCACGCGCCCGTCCTCACGGCGGATGCCCATGAAGGTTGCGCGCTCGGACTCGGGCAGCAGCTGGGTGGGTTGGTACTCCTGCGCGTGGGCGTAGTCGCGGTCGAACTCGCGGAACTCCATGTTCAGGCGGTGCAGCAGCGTGCCGGGGCGGATGTCGTTCGAGGCGAAGCCGATCACGGTGTTGTACTTGAGCACGGCCTCGCCCTTGGCGATTGCGCGCGCCGCGACCTTGTGGCCGGCGGGGATCCGGTTCAGGCAGGTGAGGTTTTCCTCCGGCACCGTCGCGCCCTGCGCGATGTCCACCCGCGCAATGACGACGTTGTCGTTGGCGTGCAGGCGGATGGCAGCTGAGGCGAAATTCTTGATCCGGTCGTTCATCGGGCGTCTCCGGGGTCAGGCGTTGAGCTTGAGCAGCAGTTCCTGCGTACGGCGGCTGTCGGTCGAGCGCAGCACGCGCGCCGCCATGGGCTGGATGTCGGCGATGCTCGTTTTCAGCACGCGCTCCTTGACCGCGAGCAGCTGGGCCGGGTGCATGGAGAAATTGCGCAGCCCCAGGCCGAGCAGCAGGCGGGTGAGGTGCGGGTCGCCCGCCATCTCGCCGCAGACGGCCACCGGCACGCCCGCGCGGTTGGCGCGCGATATGGTCTGCGCGACGAGCTGCAGCACGGCCGGATGCAGCGGGTCGTACAGGTGCGCCACCGCGTCGTCGGTCCGGTCGATCGCCAGCGTGTACTGGATGAGGTCGTTGGTGCCCACCGACAGGAACCCGAGCTTCCTCATGAACATCGGCAGGGCCAGCGCGGCGGCCGGGATCTCGATCATGCCGCCGACCGGGATGGCCTTGTCGTACGGTTCGCCGGAGGCGTCCAGCGACGCCTTCGCTTCCTTGATGAGCGCGAGGGTCTGGTCGATCTCGTGCCCGTGCGCGAGCATCGGGATCAGCAGCCGGATCTTCCCGTAGTGCGAGGCGCGCAGTATTGCGCGCAGCTGCGCGAGGAACATCTGCGGCTCCGACAGGCAATAGCGGATCGCGCGCAGGCCCAGCGCCGGGTTGGGCATGGCGTAGGCCTCGCTGCCCGTGGTCTGCAGCGCCTTGTCCGCGCCGATGTCTAGCGTCCGTATGGTGACCGGCTTGCCTTCCATCGCGCGGGTGACTTCGCGGTAGGCCTCGAACTGCTCTTCTTCGCCCGGCAGGTCCTTGCGGTTCATGAACAGGAACTCGGAGCGGAACAGGCCGATTCCCTGCGCGCCGTTCTCGAGCACTTCCGGCATGTCCTGCGGCAGCTCGATGTTGGCGAACAGCTCCACCGGCACGCCGTCGAGCGTCGCGGCCGGGGTGGACTTGAGGCGCTTGAGTTTCTTCTTTTCGAGTTCGTGCTGCGACTGCTTGAGCTGGTACTCGGCCAGCACGATGACGTCGGGGTTGACGATCAGCACGCCCTGGAGGCCGTCCACGACCAGCAGGTCGTTTTCGCGGATCATGTGGCGCGCGTGGTGCAGGCCCACGATGGCCGGGATGTTCAGGCTGCGCGCGAGGATCGCGGTGTGCGAGGTGACACCGCCCACGTCGGTGACGAAGCCGCCGAACGCGTGCTGCTTGAACAGCAGCATGTCCGCGGGCGACAGGTCATGCGCCACCACGATCAGTTGCTTTTCCTCGGACAGGTTCGGCTCCACCGTGCCGGGCCGGCCGAGCAGGGCCTTCAGCACCCGCTCGACCACCTGGGTGATGTCTGCCTTGCGCTCCTTGAGGTACGGGTCGTCGATCTCGTCGAACTGCGCGACGAGCGACTCCATCTGCTGGATCAGCGCCCATTCGGCGTTGCAGCGCCGCTCGCGGATCAGCGTCTTCGGGACCACCGACAGCGACGGGTCGTTCAGGATCATCGCGTGCAGGTCCACGAACGCGCTGAATTCGGCCGGCGCGTCGGCCGGGATCTGCTTGCCGACTTCCAGCAGCTCTTCGCGCACCTTGCCGACCGCGGCGTCGAAGCGCGCCACCTCGTACTCCAGGCCGGGCTCGGGAACTTCGTAGTGCGCCACCTCCATCCGCGCGCTGGACACGAGGTGAGCGTGCCCGATCGTGATGCCGGGCGAGACGCTGTGGCCGTGCAGGACGAAGTTCATGGCGCCGGGATCAGGGGTGCGTCGGCATGCGGCTACACCCCTTCGCCGAACTTGTTCGCGATGAGTTCCTGCAGCGCCTTGATGGCGGCTGGCGCGTCCGCGCCCTCGGCCTCGATGAGCACGGACGAGCCCTTGCCCGCGGCGAGCATCATCACGCCCATGATGCTCTTGGCGTTCACGCGGCGGGCGTTGCGCGTCAGCCAGATCTCGCAACTGAAGGTGCTCGCGAGCTGGGTGAGCTTGGCCGAGGCCCGCGCGTGCAGGCCGAGCTTGTTGACGATGGGGGCTTCAGCGCTTGGCATAGCAAGGGTCCCTGTTGATGTACACCACGCCTTCGGTTCCGCCGGTGATGGCCTTGTCGCGCACCTTTTCGAGCGGTGCGTCGCGATAGGCCAGCGCCCGGACCAGCATCGGCAGCGACACGCCGGACACCGCCTCGACGTTGCCCCCCTCGATCAGCTGGGAGGCGATGTTGCAGGGCGTGGCGCCGTACATGTCGGTCATCACCAGCACGCCGTTGCCGTCATCGATGGATTTCAGCACCCTGCGCGCCTCGCCGAGCATCGCCTCGGGTTCGTCCTTGACGCTGACCGCGAGGTGCCCGACCTGGGTGAGCGGCCGGCCGAGCACGTGGCTCGCCGAGGCGAGCAGGTCTTCGCCGTAGCGGCCGTGCGTGATGAGCAGCATGCCGATCATCTGCCCGCCGCCTGTTCGAGCGCATCGACGAAGAGGCCCGCCACGTTGCATCCGGTCTGGTCCATGATCTCGCGGAAACAGGTCGGGCTGGTGACATTGACCTCGGTGAGGAAATCGCCGATCACGTCGAGGCCCACCAGCACGAGGCCGCGCGGCATGAGCAGCGGGGCCAGGGCCTCGGCGATCTCGAGGTCGCGCTTCGAGAGGGGCTGCGCCACGCCGCGGCCGCCGGCGGCCAGGTTGCCGCGCGTCTCGCCGGCCTTGGGGATGCGGGCGAGCGAGTACGGGACGACCTTGCCGCCGATCAACAGGATGCGCTTGTCGCCCTCGCTGATCGCGGGGATGTAGCGCTGCGCCATCACGCTCCGCGCGCCGCCCTGCGCCATCAGCTCGACGATCACGTTGCGGTTCGGGTCGTCCGAGCGCACGCGGAAGATGTTCTCCCCGCCCATCACGTCGAGGCGCTTGAGGATCGCGTCGCCGTGCTCGTCGATGAAAGCCTGCACCTGGGCGGCCTCGCGGGTCACCAGCGTCGGCGTGTTGAACTGCGGGAATTCGAGGATACCGAGCTTCTCGTTGTGGTCGCGGATCGCGGCCGGCGAGTTGATCACGCGGGCGCCTTCGCGCTCGGCGGCCGAGAGCAGCCACGTGGTGGTGATGTACTCGAGGTCGAACGGCGGGTCCTTGCGCATCACCACGGCGTCGAACGAGGCGAGTTTGCGGACGCTTGTTGCGCCCGCGGAATACCAGTCGGCGTCGTCCGGCTTGAGCGTGATCCCCGTGGTGCCGGCCTGGATGGCCCCGCCGCTCGCAGCGATCGAGGTCTGTTCGCAGGTGAACACCGCATGGCCGCGCGATTGCGCCTCGCGCATCATGGTGACGGTCGAGTCCTTGTAGGCCTTGAGCGACTCGAGCGGATCGATGATGAAGAGAAACTGCATGTCGCGGGTTACTCCGGCTCAGTCCCGAAAACAAAAAAGGGCAGGCGAGTCGCCTGCCCCCGGTTGCTTTCCGGCATGCTTACTTCTTGGCGTCTTTCTTGGCGTCCGCGGGGGCTGCTGCAGGTGCCGCCTTCGGTTCGGCGGGCTCCTTGAAGCTCGCGCCCTACTGGTTGGCCATGAACACGATCGCCCGGGCGATCTCGAAGTCCGTCAGGTCGGGCACCCCGCCGCGCGGCGGCATCGCGTTCTTGCCCTTGAT
The DNA here is from genome assembly GCA_031408275.1 of Pseudomonadota bacterium. GTDB lineage: Bacteria > Pseudomonadota > Gammaproteobacteria > Burkholderiales > SG8-39 > SZAS-79. The sequence goes on along the minus strand of JANNWA010000504.1, from coordinate 98 downwards.
CGCGCTCTTGGTCAGGCCGTCCAGGCCCTGGCCGAGGCGCGCGGCCCACGCGGCCTTGTCGCCGGTCTTGGGCGCGCCCGCCGCGCCCGTCGTGTGGC
>JANNWA010000503.1:0-3291 GCA_031408275.1 Pseudomonadota bacterium | reverse complement strand
CGGGCTGCGCCTGCTCGACGCCCGCACGGGCGCAGCGATCAGCATTCCGACCGCAACAGTCGTGTTCGTCCTCGCCACGCCTTTCGCGCTCGATACCAGCGGCGTGGACCTGCGCGCCGTGCTGCTGTTTGCCGCGGTCGGCCTGTTCTTCCCGGTGAGCGTCACGCTGCTGACTTTCCGCTCCAACGAACTGCTCGGACCGACCGTGACCGGCGCGGTATCGGGCGTTGCGCCGCTGTTCGCGCTGCTCACCGCCAGCCTGTTCCTCGGCGAGGTAGTGCCTCCGCAGGCGGCGGTTTCGGCGCTTGGCGTGGTGGCCGGGGTCGCCCTCCTGTCATGGAAGAAGGGCGCGCTGCGTTCGGGGTTCATCGGCTGGGCGCTGCTGTGGCCGCTGGCAGGCGCAATCGTCCGGGCCTTTGCGCAGACCGGGGCGAAAGCCGGGCTGCTGCTCTGGGCGAACGCGTTCGCGGCGGGCTTGATCGGTTACCTGGTCTCGTGCGCGGTGGTGATCGGCGCCGACCGGCTGCGCGCGTCCCCGCGGCCGCCACTCACGCGACCGGGAGTGCTCTGGTTCGCCGGCACCGGCATCCTCAACGGCGGCGCCGTCCTGCTCATGTATTTTGCGCTCAGCATGGCGCCGGTATGGGTGGTCGCGCCGATCATCGCGTCCTACCCGCTGATCACGCTGATCATCGGCACCGCGCTGCTGCATGACGAGAAACTTTCGCTGCATGCCGCTGCGGGCGCGTGTACTACAATCGCCGCAATCGTCTATCTTTTGACCGCGCTCGGCAGTGGCTGAATCGGCTCGAAGTCGAATCAGCAGCGCATCCCACGAGGAGTGACAATGAGTATCAACCGAAGCCGCACCACCGTGTACGTGCTTGCCGCCGGCCTTGCCGCTGCAGCTGCGCACGCTCAACCGCTGCCGCCTGCGGCGCCTGCTGCTGCCGGCTTCTCGGCCGAAGGGCTTGCACGACTCGACCGCTTCTTTGCGCGCGAGATGGAAGCCAAGCGCGTGCCCGGCGCAGTGGTGGCGATCGCGCGGGACGGCAAGTTGGTGCACTACAAGGCCTATGGCGTGCAGGATCCCGCCACCAACACCCCGATGCCGCTGGATGCTGTGTTCGGGCTGGCCTCGATGACCAAGATCATGACCAGCGTGGCGGCGCTGCACCTGAACGAACAGGGACGCCTGCCCCTGAAGAGCACCCTGGCCACGTATTTCCCCGCTTTCGGCGCGATGAAAGTCGGCCTGCCGCAGGCCGATGGCAGCCTCAAGCTCGTCGACCAGGCGCGGCCGATCTTCATCCAGGACTTGATGCGCCACACCTCGGGGCTGACCTATGGCGGCCGGGGCAGCCACCCGATCTCCAAGCTCTACCCCACCGGAACGCAACCGCCGATGGAAGGCAGTATCCAGGCCTTCGTCGAGGCCCTGCCGAAGTTGCCGCTGGCGCACCAGCCCGGCACGGCCTTCGAGTACGGCTTCTCCACCGACGTGCTGGGCGCGGTGGTCGAGAAAGTGTCGGGACAACGACTTGGCGAGTACCTGCAGGCCAACGTGTGGAAGCCGCTCGGCATGGTTGACACCACGTTCACGCTGAGCGACCGAGTACGCCCGCGGCTGGCGCGCGCGTTTGCCAACAACCCGCTCGACGGCAAGCCGCAGTCGATTCCCGTCATCGACAAGCAGATGCAGTTCGACTGCGGCGGCGCGTGCGCGATGGGCACGGTCGGCGATTACCTGCGCTTCGGGCAGATGCTGATGAATGGCGGCGCGCTCGAGGAAAAGCGCATCCTGAGCCCGAAGACCGTGGAGCACATGACGAGCAACCATCTCGGCCCGGAGATCCGCAACACGGTAGGGATCGTCGAGCCCCACCGGGAGGGCTTCAGCTTCGGCCTGGGAGTGGCGATGCGCACCACGGCCGGCCTCTCCGCCGTGCCGGGCAACCCGGGCGAATACAGCTGGAACGGCGCCTACGGAACCCAGTTCTTCGCCGACCCGAAGGAAAAGCTCGTCGTCGTCGTGGGTACCGCCGCGCCGGGCGATCTGCGCAAGTACTACCGCGAGCAGGTGCAGGCCATCGTGTACGGCGCAATGACGCGCTAGGAGATTTCGATGCCCGGCCACGACGTGAGCCGGCTGCGGCAGTTCGGGATGTCGGGCTGCGCCACCGCGGTGATGATCGACCCGGCCACCGGCACCCGTTTCGCCGGCGCGGACCCGCGGCGGGATTGCTACGCGATCGCGTATTGAGCCCTTTAGGGCGCCGTCTGCCGAGCACATTCTGCGGCCAGGCCCCGTCTGAAGCGGGAAGCATCCAAGTGTCCAAGATGCTGTTTTCAACGCGCTGGACAGCAGGCTTGCGCTGACAAGCACGGCATCGCTAATACGCCGCTGTACGCAAGAGCTTAGCCAATTCGACTGCAGCGGAATTGAGTGCCAGCTCGGCCGGCGCCAATCTGGAAAACCTGGCCTTGAACTCCGACAACGGTGCAAAGTATGCACGCGCCATACTTACCAGGGGTTGCCGCGTTTCTGCGTCTAGAACTTCAATTTCCACTGCCGCACCACCGCGATCCAATGGAACTGTCAACAACATAGCTGCAGCAATATTGAGTGCGGGAGATACAGTCTCTACCCGGGTGATGACCGCACGTATTACCACCGCTTGTCCCCCGACAATTTGTGGCAGAGCGTCGGCCTCCCTGGAAAGAGCGCTTTCCAGAGTGGACATCAGTCGTGATCTATCAGCCGATGACAATTCCCCATCTATTGGCACTGCCCATTCAACAGAGAGTGAGCGCACTTGATGCGGGTCTACGCGCATTTGAGAGAGAAAGTACGCAGTACTGCCATCTTGCGATGTCGTCATCTTATTTCGATTTTTCAAAAACCCCGTGTCGGTGGCCTGCATGGTCGAGCAGGCCGCAAGGCCCGCCGCTGACATCGGTAGGATCCACCGAACTGCGCGAACTCTCAGCGACTCTGGATTCGGAAACGTTTTCATACTCGAGATCCTTTTGCAGGTTGTCATGGTTCCTCTGGCACAAATCGTGGCGACCGCGAACGCAGCGATAAAAATGGCTTTCAAGAAATACTCCTGAAATGCCGCAAATGTCCGTGTGGCCACCTTTGGATGGCGAATTCGGCGACGAGAAGATTGATCGACCATGCCAAGCTCATAAGCACATCGCGTAGCGACATGGTGGGCGTGCCGATGAGGTGCATCCATGGCAAGAGGACCAAGGCTTGCATTCCAGCGCCTTGACCCAGCGCATAGG
>JANNWA010000502.1:0-4454 GCA_031408275.1 Pseudomonadota bacterium | reverse complement strand
CAAAGGCTATCGAGGCACATCGAATATCGTCAGAGTCGGCAATTGGCGATCTCGATCTTTCTGATGCTGCCTTAGTCGCAATATCCGAGAAAAGCAGAAAATTGGCTGAAATTGTGGCCGATGTGGCAGTCACGTTAGCGCGTAATGCAATCACGCCGGGGGATGCAATCTCATTGATTTATTCTGTTTTGCTTTGCGGCGCGAATATAGAACCGGGCGAATGGATGGCGTGGATTGAAGAGCGGTTGTGTCGCCTCGCTAGTAATTTTCCTCCCAACGTGCCTGTCATCAATGCGAGCCTTAGTGTTTTCGAGTCACTGGAAATGCTTGCCGAGAATGGTTACTGGATGACTTCGCGGGGCAGGGCGATCCTAATATCGACCAAATAGCTTTGCTTGACATGATGCTGAGTCGTCAGGCGTCTATTCAATAAGGATTCGCGAATAGATCGGGTCGCATTCTGGCCAATGGGATCAAATGCAAGGCCTTTGGCTCGCTAGGGCAGAGTCAAGCTTTCGGCCCAGTGCCCAGATTCATCCCGTCCGGCGCGCCAGCATCATCAACGGCTTACCGAAAGGTAGGCCGTTTTCGTTTCGTGAATCAGGCCAGCGCCTCGTCTGCGTCCGCCCTGGGCCGGATGCGCGCAATGGCTCGTCCCGCCGCGTCCTCCGCGCACTGCACGTCATAGCTGGCTTGCAGATTCAGCCAGAACTGGTGCGAAGTGTTGAAGTACCGTGCCAGCCGCAGCGCCGTATCCGCGCTGATCCCGCGCCGCTCGCGCACGATCTCGTTGACGCGTGCCGGGGTCACATTGAGCGCACGCGCAAGCGCGTTGCTGGAAAGGCCCAGCGGAATCATGAACTCCTCCCGCAGTTGTTCGCCGGGGTGGATGGGGGGCAGTTTCTTGGCCATCGGATATTTCCTTCAGTGGTAATCGACAATCTCAACGTCTTTCGGACCTCGTGGCGCCCACACAAAGCACACTCGCCATTGATCGTTCACGCGGATGCTATGTTGCCCTTTGCGGTTTCCGCGGAGGGCTTCCAGCCGATTGCCGGGAGGGGAAGCCAGGTCACGCAATTCTCCGGCGGCGTCCAGCTGATCCAGTTTGCGCCGCGCTGCTGACTCGATGTTCACCCAACGCGAGATCCGCTGGCGCCCGTGCAGGGCTTCAGTGTCTTTGCATCGGAACGACTGGATCATGTGTATAGTTTATATCGAACAACGATATACCTCAAGCCGCCGCTCCATTGACGTCATGACCCTTGACTATCGACCTAGCTGCCGATCAGTTTGGGCCAGTCGCGATGTGCAATTCATGAAGCCGGTGACTGTCAATACCAATTTGACAGGCGGGCAATGGTTCCGAGTACTATCGGCGCTACGTGATTCAACGGTTTCCGAGCGCTCCCACCATGGCTTTCGAAATACGCCTGTATCTGGATCGGGTCGGCGCGAAGTCGCCCTTTCTCGGCTTGCCTCGCGATGTGGTGCGAGCGCTCTATGTCGTCGACGGCGCGCTCGCGATGTGCAAAGGGAACGGCACACTCGGCACGATTGGCGCCAACAGCGCCATCCACCAGTCCGGCGACTGGGCCATTTCAGGTGGCAGCGTGCCAACGACCGTGTTGCGCTGGGAAGTGGTCGACGCGGCACGGCCAAGCCAGCCTGCGGCCTTGTCCGATGTGTCGAGTACGCTGCTGCTCGCGGCTCCGGCTCTGCTTCGTTCCGATATCGAGTACCTGTTGCGCTGTGACCGAGTGGACTTCCCGCCCGGCGGTGAAGCGTTTCTGCACACCCATCAGGGCTGCGGCACGCGGTGCTTGGTCAGCGGCTCGATTCGCATCGATACGCAGGGCACGAGCCACTCCTACGGGCCCCTGCAAGCCTGGTTCGAAAATGGCACCGACCCTGTTTTTGCCGCGGCTGACAGCCTGCAGCCTTCGGCTTTCGTCCGCGTGATGATCCTGCCGCGCGCGCTGCTCGGCGGAAAAAGTTCGATCAAGTACGTGCGCGCCGAGGACCTCGACCGGCCCAAAAGCCAGCGATACCAGATTTTCGTCGATACACCGATCGAGTTGCCGCGACAGGCGGCCTAGCGCTGGTCCTTGCCGAAGATCCAGTCCGGAACCAGCAGCACCACCTCGGGCACGAAGATCAGCAGCAGGGTTACCGCCGACACGGCGATGAGAAAGGGCACGGACTCGCGGGTGTATTCCCCGATCGGGCATTTGAGGATCGAGCACACCGCGAACATCGCGGCGCCCACCGGCGGCGTGAAGTTGCCGATGGTGGCTGCGATAATGAATACCAGCCCGAAGTGCACCGGATCCACGCCAAGCGTGGTGACGAGCGGCAGGAAAATCGGCGTCAGCATGATGATCAGCACCCCGCCGTCCACGAAGCACCCCGCGATCAGGATGAAGATCACCACCAGCCCCATCACCAGCTGCGGGTTGTCGGTGATCCCGAGCATCGTGCCTGAGATGACCTCCGGGATGCGCTCGAACACGATGCCGTAACCGAAGATGGCCGAAAGCGCGAGCAGGAACATGACCGCGCCTATGTCCATCAGGCTGCCTTCGAGCGCTTCGCGAATAGTCGCGCCATTGAGCTGCCGGTAGGCGAACAGGCCGATCACCACCGCGTACACCACCGCGAAAGCACCGATCTCGGAAGGCGTGAAGATGCCGACGCGCAGGCCGGCCAGCAGGATCACCGGGAACAGAATCGCCCATATCCCGCCCCAAGTGGCGCGCGCGACTTCGCGCACCGAGGCCCGCGTCTTGCGCTCGGGGGCGTAGCCGCGTTTTTTCGCGGTGACTGCGATGGTCAAGGCAAGCGCCGCCCACAACATCAGTGCGGGCAGGAAGCCTGCCGCGAACAGTCGTCCGATGGAGACCTGGCCCACGGTGCCGTAAAGGATGAAGCCGATGCCGGGCGGAACGATCGGCGTGATCAACGAACCGAAGGCGATCACGCCCGCGGCGTACCCCCTGGTGAAACCGCGCTTGAGCATCTCGTTGCCGAGCATGCGCGCCTGCATCGCCGCATCCGCGATGCAGGAGCCCGACACCTCGCCCATCAACGTCGCAAGCGCGATCGAGACCTGCGCCAGGCCGCCCTTCATGCGGCCCGCAATCACCGAGGCAAGATTGAGCAGGTGCCCGGTGATGCCGGATTTGTTCATGAAGTTGCCGGCCAGAATGAACAGCGGCACCGCGAGCAGGGCGAAGTTCTGCGTCTGCGAGATGGTGAGCTGGATCGGAATCGTCGCGGGCAGCGAGGGGTTCTGGACGAAAAACAGGCAGCCTGAAATGCCGATGGCGAAGGCCACCGGCATGCCCAGGAGCAGAAACACCGCGAACGCGATGGCGACGAGCAGCATCAGCGTGCCCCGAACTCGTCGCGAACCTTGATGGCGGTGGTGATGAGCAGCAGCGTCGCGCCGACCGGCATGCTCATGGTCACCCAGGAATAGCTGATTTCGGGGATGCCCTGGAAGCTGCGCGCCCGGCTGATCCAGGAGAGCCAGGAGCCCATGGTCACGCAGTACAGGAGGAACGCGGCGATGACCCCGTAGTTGAACAGTCGGCAGGCGCGCTGAATGCCTGCCGGAAATTTGTTGACCACGAAGTCGATCGACGTCAGGCTGTTCTTGCGCCAGGCGATATCGGCGCAGAAGAAGCAGGCCCAGGCAAAAAGGCAGGTCGCCGCATCCACCGCCCAATTGACAGGGTGGCCGAGCCCGCGCGCAACGCCACCGAGGAAAATCAGGGCGACCATCAGAACGAGGAACGCGGCGGCGACCCAGGTCTCCGCCGCGATCACCCGGTCATAGAGCTTTTGCAACATCTATTTCTTGCCTATCTCCCGATGCACCGCGTCCTTCGCATCCTTGATTTTCAATACCTCGTAAGCTTTGTCTCCGGCCTTGCGGAAGGCGGCGAGATCGACGTCCTTCACGATCGTCATGCCGCGGCCCTTGAGCTGCTGCTCGACCTCGCCCTCGAGCTTCAGGATCTGCCTTGAGGTGGCCTCGCCGGCCTTGTCGGCCTCCTCGACCAGTGCCGCCTGGTATTCCTTTGGCAGAGCGTCGAACCACTTCGCGCTCACCACCTCGAAGTTGATCAGCATGATGTGGCGCGTCTCATTGGCAAACTTGAGCACTTCGTAGAAGCGCCCGCCCGGAATGTTGTTGTAGACCAACTCCACGCCGTCGATAGCCTTTTGCTGCAGGCCGGGATACATGTCGCCGAAATTCATGGCCACCGGCGTTGCGCCGATGGCGCGGATCGACTCCTGCCAGATCGGTGCCGGGGGGGTCCGGATGCGCAGGCCTTTGAGGTCCTCCGGGGTCCTGACCGCCTTGTTGGTGAAGAAGTGGCGATAGCCCTGTACCCAGTTGAAGGAGACGACTTTCAGGCCGAACTTGGACGCCAGCTCCTCCTGCC
>JANNWA010000501.1:0-12427 GCA_031408275.1 Pseudomonadota bacterium | reverse complement strand
GCCATCAGGTCGGGCGTGGTGAGGCTCTCCGAGAGCCACGGCGACAGCCACCCCTTGGGCGGCGTGCCGGATTCCTTCGCGATGCGGTCGCGGCAGTATTCGATGAGTTCTTTTTCCTTGGCCTCGGGCATGGTGCCCTGGCGGTCCGAGTTGGTGTGGCCGTGGCCGATCATCTCGTCGCCGCGCGCGACGAACGCCTCGAGCACCTCGGGGCAGTAGTCGTACAGCGCGGTGTTGGTGAGCACGCCGACGGGGAGCTTCAACTGGTCGAAGAGTTCCAGCAGCCGCCACACGCCGACGCGGTTGCCGTAGTCGCGCCAGGCGTAGTTGCTGACGTCCGGCTGCGGGCTCTCGAGGCCGATGCGCGCGCCCAGCCCCTCGCCGAAATCGAAATGCTCGAGGTTGAACCCGAGGTACACCGCCAGGCGCTTGCCGCCGGGAAAACTGTAGTCGGGACGCTTGTGGATCGGCGTGTAGTCGTAGCGGCCGTGGGGCTTGAGGGGGCGTGTCATGAGGGTCTCCGTAATTTTCAATTGCCGCCGAGATATGCGCGCTCGAGCACGGGATTGTTCTTCAGCTCTGCGGCTGTTCCGGCAAAGACTATTTTGCCCGAAGACAGCACATAGGCGCGGTCGGCGAGCGACAGCGCCATGCGCGCCATCTGGTCCACCAGCAGGATCGTGCGCCCTTCGGCGCGAAGCCGGGCGAGGGCGCCGAAGAGTTCGTTCACGATGGCGGGCGCGAGGCCGAGCGAGGGCTCGTCGAGCAGCAGCACCTTGGGGCTCGCGGCGAGGCCGCGGGCCAGCGCCAGCATCTGCTGCTCGCCGCCGGAGAGCAGTCCCGCGCGGCGGTCGCGCAGGGCCGCGATCTTGGGAAACAGCCGGAACAGCTCCTCCACGCGCGCCTCGTCCAGGGCGGGTTTCCCGTACGCGCCCAGGCGCAGGTTGTCCTCGACGCTCATCTCCGGGAATACCTGCCGGCCTTCGGGCACCAGCGTGAGCCCGGAGCGGGCGATCGCATGCGCGTCGCTGCCGCCAATTTCGTGGCCGGCGAAGAACACGCTGCCTTGCACCGGCCGGTGCAGCCCGACGATGGCGCGCATGAGCGTCGACTTGCCGGCGCCGTTGGCGCCCAGCAGTGCGACGAGTTCGCCCTCGCGCACGTCGAGCGTCACGCCTTCGAGAACCGGCGCGGCGCCGTAGCCCGCGGTCAGGTTCTGCACCGCGAGCACCTCGGTGCGGCGGCCCGCATCGGGCGCGCGCGCGGCAACGACGGCGAACTCGCCTTCGCCGAGATACGCCTGGCGTACGGCGGGATTGCCCTGCACTTCGGCGGGCGAGCCCTGGGCAATCAGGCGGCCCGCGTCGAGCACATAGATGCGGTCGGAGATTCCCATCACGAGCTGCATGTCGTGCTCGATGATGAGCACACCGAGTCCCAGCCCTGCGATCCGGCGCAGCCCCGCGCCCAGGCGATCGGTATCCTCGGCCGACAGCCCCGCCGCGGGCTCGTCGAGAAGCACGACGTCCGGCCGCGTGGCAAGGGCGCGCGCGATCTCCACGAGCCGCCGGTCCACATGCGGCAGTTCACCCGCCGGGCGATCCGCCGGCCCCGAGTAGCCGACCCAGGCGAGCAGGGCGTCGCTCAGTGCAACCGCGTCCGCGGCCGAATGTGAGGCGCCGCCCGCGAGCGATCCGCGGTACAGCGCCACCATAAGGTTCTCGCGCACGCTCATGCCGGCGAACAGCTGCGAAGTCTGGAACGTGCGCGCAACGCCTGCGCGCGCTGCGGCATGCGAAGGCAGGCCCGTGATGTCCGCGCCGCCGATCCGCACGGTGCCGGCCTCGGGCTTGTAGAAGCCGGACACCAGGTTGAGCAGCGTGGTCTTGCCCGCCCCGTTGGGGCCGATGAGGCTGGTGACCTGACCAGGCTGTGCGCTGAGAGTGACTTCGCTGACCGCGCGGTTGCCGCCGAAGCTGACCGACACGCCCCGGACGTCGAGCGGCGTCGCGCCGGTGCGGGCGAGGAATTTTTTCACGCGCGCGTCGTCTCCGCGGACGACGGAGGGCGAGTCGGGGCGACGCCAGAAGCGGGCCCAGAGCGCGGCAGCCGCGCCCGCCATGCCGCTCGGCGCGATCCACAACACGAGCAGCAGCAGCGCGCCGAAGAACATCAGCCGGTATTCGGCCAGCGACGACAGCATCTCCGGCGCGAGCACCACAACCAGCGCGCCGAGCAGCGGCCCGGTGGCGCTGCCCTGGCCGCCGACCAGCACCATCAGCACGAAGGTGATCGAGAGGAAGAACGGGAACGACTCGGGACTGATGAATCCCTGCAGCGTCGCGAACAGCGCGCCGGCGAAGCCTGTCACCGCCGCTGAGATCGCGAACGCAAGCGTGCGCACCGCGACGAGGTTCGCGCCGAGCGACTGCGCGGCCGTCTCCGCGTCGCGCGTGGCGCGCATCGCGAGGCCCCAACGCGTGCCGGCGAAGCGCGCAAAGCCGTACAGCAACAACCCGGCGAGGACCGCGCAGGCGATTGCCAGGCCCTTGTCCGACAACGGGCCGTCGAACCCTATCGGCCGCGGAATGTTCATGAACCCGTTCCAGCCGCCGGTCACGCCTTTCCATTCGGCGGCCCCCTGCTCGATGACGAAGCCGAAGGCGATGGTGACCATGGCGAGGTAGGGCCCACGCACGCGCAGGGCCGGGACCGCGAGCAGCGCACCCGCGCCTGCCGCCAGCGCGGCGCCGGCGAGCGCCGCCAGCACAAAGGGCAGTTCCGCCTTCGCCGCCAGGATCGAGGCCGTGTACGCGCCGATCGCGAAGAACCCGGCATGGCCGAAAGAGATCTGGCCCGCGAGGCCGAACAGCACGTTGAGGCCCGTGGCGACGATCGCGCTGATTGCGATCGAGCCGATGATCAGCAGGTGGTAGTTGTTGCCGTAGGAGGCGCCCAGCGTCGCCGCGGCAATGCCGAGGATGGCGAGGACCAGGGTGGGGCGGGCGGAATGCATGGAGGCGCTCATACCTTCTTCACCGCCGCCCGGCCGAAGAGCCCGTGCGGCCGCCAGGCCAGGGCCACGATCACGAGCGCGAACGACAGCATCTGCGTCCAGGTTGAGCCGAACCCCGCCGTGATCACCGACTCGGCTGCGCCGAGCATCACGCCGGCGAGCATCACCCCCCAGGGATTGCCCAGGCCCCCCAGGATGGCCGCGGCATAGGCCTTGATGCCGAAGAGCGTCCCCATGCCCGCCGACACCGTGTACAGCGGCGCGATGAGCATGCCCGCGACACCGGCGAAGACGCCGGACAGGGCGAATGCCCCGGTGACCACCAGCGAGACGTTGATGCCCATGAGGCGCGCCGCGTCGCGGTTCTGCGCCACGGCCAGCATGGCCTTGCCCGCGCCGGAACGCGTGACGAAAAGGTTCAGTGCGATTGCTATCCCGAAGCCCACCAGCGGGATCGCCACCTGCAGTAGCGTTACGCGCAGGCCGGCGAGTTCGAAGCCGGTATCGGTCAGGATCGAGGCCGGCATGCCGCGCGGATCCTTGCCGAAAGTGAACAGCACGATGTTTTCCAGGATCAGGCCGAGCGCGACCGTGGCGAGCAGCCAAGACTCGGAGCCGCGGCGCGCGAACGGCCGCACGCCGATCGCCTCGACCAGCGCGCTCCATGCAGCGCACACAGCCAGGGACACCGGCGCGGCGACCCACATCGGCCAGCCGAGCTTCACCCCGAACGTGAACGCGAGCACCCCGCCGAGCATGAGCGTGGAGCCCTGCGCGAAATTCACCGTACCCGACACCGAGTAGGTGACGAAGAACCCGAGCGCGGTGAGCCCGTACATGCTGCCCAGGCCCACGCCCGCGACGGCGGCGGAGAGGAAGGTGTTCAGGTCCATATGGATCAAACCCGGGGGATCAACCCCGGCGCAGAAACAGACAGGCCCCGCCGTGACGGGGCCTGTGGCTGGTGGTGGGGAAGCTTACTTGACCGGCACGATCTTGCCGCCTTCGAACTTCACCATGATGTAGTCGTCGGGAGCGAGGCCTTCGTGGTCGTTCGGCCCGAAAGGCTTCTTGTAGGTCTTGATGAGGCCCGCGTACTCGTCGATCTCGTACATCGCCTTGCGGATCGCCTCGCCGTCGGTGCTCTTCGCCTTCTCGATCGCGCGGGCAACCAGGTTCATCGCGTCGTACGCGTTGGCGGTGCCCACCGGCGCCAGCACGTCGGCCGGGCCCTTGACGCCGTACTTGGACTGCATCGTGGCCAGCACGCGCTTGCCGGCATCGTTGAGGTTGCCGAAGAAGCTGTAGGTCTGCACGAAGTGCGCCTCGCCCGCGGTCGGGCCGACGAGCTCGTCGAAGCGCCCGCCCGAGATGCCCCAGTGCGAGACCACCGGCACTTTCCAGCCCATGCGCTCGCGCGCCTTCATCATCTGCGCGCCAGGCGCGGCGTTGGCCACGAGGATCAGCGTGTCGGCCCCGGCGTTCTTCAGGCGGGTGAGCTGCGCGGTCATGTCGACGTCGGTGGCCTCGACCTTCTCGATGCCGGCGATGGCGATCTTGGCGGCTTCGGCCGCGGCCTTGAGGCCCTTCTCGTTCGACTCGCCCCACGGGTTGTTGATCAGCACGAGGCCGGGCTTCTTTGCGCCGTACGTCTTCATCGCGTACTGGATGAGCTTCACGTCGACAAGGTCGTCCTGCGCCGATACGCGGAACACGTAGTTGGGGTTCGCGCCGTTCTTGGTGATGTTGGTGGCCGCGGCCCAGACGCCCATGAAGGGGATCTTTTCCTTGTTCACCACCGGGATGATCGCGAGCGACACCGGCGAGTCGATCCCACCGAAGAGGGCGGTGACTTTCTCGTTGGAGATCAGCTCGCGTGCCGCGGCGAGGCCCTTGGGCGGGCTGGACTCGTCGTCACGCCGCACCAGCACGACCTTCTTGCCCAGGATCCCGCCCTTGGCGTTCAACTCGTCGATCGCGATGGTGAGGCCGCGCGTGATGGCCTCCCCCGATTGCGCCGACTGGCCGGTGAGCGCGGCCACGAGGCCGATCTTGATGTCTTGCGCGAACGCGCCGCCCGTGACCAGCAGGCCGGCTGCGAGCGCGATGAGTCTGTATTGCATGGACATAGTGCCTCCGTTGTAGGTTCGGTTACCGATTGCAAGGGCCATGCCACCAAGGGCAGGGGCACGCCATGCGCGTTTCCGCACGGCCAGTGCACATTGCACCACAATTGCGCACCAGGATGGTGCGGGAAAGGGCTTGCGTCAACCATCGGCTGGGGCGTGGGGACCCGGGAACGCGGGTTGCTTTAGGTCAGCCATGCCCAAAACCGTCCCCCTCATCGATCTCTCCGCGTACTACGCGAAGCCCTGCGACCCGCTCGCCCTCAAGGCCCTGTTCTCCCGGGTCGACCGGGCCCTGTGCGAGATCGGGTTCCTGTGCGTGACCGGCCACCCGGTGCCCACGGTCGCGATCCTTGCCGCGCAGGAAGTGGGCCGGCGGTTCTACGACAGCCCCGCTGAGAAGAAGGAAACGGCGCGCGCCATCCGGCACAAGACCCGCGGCTACACGCCGCTTGGCGACCATTCGCTCGCCTACTCCATGAAAGGCGAGGGCGAGGGGAAGGAAGAACGGGGCCCGGCGGACCTCTTCGAGCGCTACCGCATCGGCCCGTTCGATTTTCCGGACGACGAGTACCATCGCTCGCGCGCCGAGGGCGCCTACGCGCCCAATGTCTGGCCGGAGCACCTGCCCGAATTCCAGTCCGTGCTGACCGACTACTACCGCGGCATGAGCCTGCTGTCGCGCGACCTGCTGCGCGTGTTCGCGCTGACGCTCGGGCTGGAGGAACGCTGGTTCGACGCCAAGATCGACCGCGAGATGTCGTCGCTGTGCCTCAACCACTATCCCGCGCCCGCGGGGCCGCCGCTGCCCGGCCAGCTGCGCGCCGGGGCGCACACCGATTACGGCACGCTCACCGTGGTCGCGCCCACCGGCGAGCCCGGCGGGCTGCAGGTGCGCGTGCGCGGCGGGGGCTGGGAGGACGTGTTCGTCGCGCCCGGCACCTTCGTGGTCAACATCGGCGACATGATGGCGCAGTGGACGAACGACCGCTGGGTGTCTACGCTGCACCGCGTGGCCAACCCGCCGCTGGAATCGGGCGTGCCCACGCGCAGGCTGTCGCTGGTCTACTTCCACCAGCCCAACCCCGACGCCGTGGTCGAATGCATCCCGACCTGCAGGGACCCTGCGCAGCAGCCGAAGTACGCGCCGGTCACCGCGGGCGACTACATCTCGCGCAAGATCAACCTGCACTTCCAGAGTTACCGGGCCGCTTGACGCTCGATCGGTTCCCCGCCGCCTAGCGTTGCATCGCGCGGATCTTTTCCGCACGGGCTGCAAACCTTGCCGCGTCGGCCGGTTGCTTCATCTTTGCGTATACCCCCGCCAGCGCCTCGAGCGTACGTGCGGTCTCGGGGTGCTCCGGGCCCAGCGTGGCCTCCCGCACCTTGAGGGCCTGCAGGTAGAGCGCCTCCGCGCCGTCGTAGTCTTCCGCCAGCAGATAGACGGATGCCGCGCCCGCGAGGGATTCCGCCATCCTCGGGTGGCCTTTGTCGAGCGAATTGTCGACCAGCGCAGTTGCCTGTTTGTAGAGCTCAAGCGATTCTTCGAGGCGGCCCTGCTCGCGGTAGACTTCCGCCAGCCCGGTGAGCGAAGTGGAGGACAGGGGGTGCTTGCCGCCATAGGCCTTGTCCATGATCGCGAGCGTGCGCTTGTACACGGCCTCCGCCTCCGGGAAGTTGCGCTCCTGCAGGAAAAGCTCGCCGAGGGTGTTGAGCACGCGCGCAACCTCGGGGTGCCCGGGCCCGTTGGCCTTCTCTTCGATCGCGACAGCGCGTTTCAGCATCTCCTCGGCGGCTGCGCCACGGCCATTGATCGCGGCCAGCCGCGCCAGCGCACTCAAGGTCAGGGCCACCGCCGTGGAGTCGGAGCCGACCTCGCGCTCTCGGATCGCGAGGCTGCGCTTGAGCATTGCCTCGGCCTCTTCGTTGCGCCCCTGGGCCATGCGCATCATCCCGAAATTGGCCAGCGATTGGGAGACCAGCTTGTCCCCGGGGCCAAATGCTTTTTCACGAATCGCCAGCGACCGCACGTACAGCGGCTCTGCCTGTGAAAAGCGGGCCTGGAGCCGGTAGCACTCCGCAATACGGTTCAGGAACGCCGATGCGGCGGGATGTTCCGCGCCCAATTTGAGCGTGACGAGTTCCAGGCCGGATTTCGCGACCTTGATCGACTGGTCGTATTTACCCTGCTGAAACAGCAGGAGCGCCTCCTGGTTGATGCTTTGCATGGCGGGGCCGCCCTGCGCTGCGGCCGGCGCACCAAATACGAATGCACCGGCAATGCAAATGAGGAATACCGCGAGTCTTGCTTTCATCGGGATGTCGGTTGTGGGGAGGTGCATGGCCGCAGGCATTAGAATCTTGGCGAACCAGCAAAGCGGAGTATACGAGATGAACGACCCGAAAGTACCGGCCATGCCCGCCGGCGCGCCCAACCTCGCAGAAATCCTGATCCAGACGAAGGACGTGCCGTGGCGCGCGAAGTCGCTCAAGGGCCTGCACGAGAAGATGCTCTGGCGCGACGAGGCCACCGGCGCGACGATCTCGCTCAACAGGTTCGAGAAGGGCGCCGGCATCCCCAAGCCCCACTCGCACGCGTCCAACCAGTTCATGTTCTGCCTCGAGGGCCGGTACGAATACACCGCGACCGGCACCGTGCTGACGCCGGGGTGCTTCTACTGCAATCCCAAGGGCAACGTCCACGGCCCGACGGTCGCGCACGAGGAAACCATCCTGGTCGAGATGTACGACGGCCCGCACTACCCGCAGGTGCCGGACTGGTACACCGATGAACGCGACGCAAGGTAAGGTCTACCTCGACTACACCCAGGCCGAGCTCGACGCCGCGTACGACCAGCGCGTCTACGCGCCCAACCGCGAGGAGATCGTCGCGTGGTACGGCGCCGAGGGCGCCAGGGTGCGCGCGCGGCTCGATCACCGGCGCAGCGTGCCGTATGGGACCGGCGAGGACGAAACGCTCGACATCTTCCCGGCAAAATCAGGGTCAGAGTCGACTTTCGGCTCGCCCGTCCACATACATATCCATGGCGGCCGCTGGACGCTGTTCACCAAGGACGAGGAGTCGTTCATCGCGCCGACGTTCGTGTCGGCGGGGGCGGCGTATGTGGTGCCGGATTTTTCCAACATCCCGAAGGTGCGCATCCCGGAAATGGTCGCGCAGGTGAAGCGCGCCATTGCGTGGACGTACGCCAATGCCGCGAGCTTCGGCGGCGACCCGCAGCGCCTGCACCTGTCTGCGCATTCCTCCGGCTCGCACCTCGCAGGCGTTGCGCTGCTCACCGACTGGGAGAAGGAGTTCGGCCTGCCGCGCGACATTGTTAAAAGCGCGCTGCTGGTGTCCGGCATGTACGACCTGCGCCCGGTGATGCTGTCGGCGCGCAGCAGCTACGTGAAGCTCTCCGAGGACGAGGTGCTTGCACTGAGCGCGATCCTGCAGCCGGAAAAAGTTCGCACGCCGTTGACGTTGGTATATGGCGGGAATGAGACGCCCGAGTTCCGGCGGCACCCGAAGGCATACGCCGAAGTCCTCGCCGCGGCCGGCAAGCGCGTGAAGGTGGTCGAGATTCCCGGGGTGAACCACTTCGAGATCCTGCGCCAGCTGGGCGAGCCCGGCAGCGAGGTTGCGCGCCTGGCGCTCGCTTTGATGGTTCCAGAACTGGGTCTCTAGGGCGCGGCGGACGAACTCGCTCTCGGAAAGTTTGCGGCGCTCGGCGGCACGCGCCGGGCATTCCTTTCAGTTTATAGTCAGGAAATGCCAACAAAGGGATCGAGCATGTTCGTACCGAAAAAAACCGTGGGGCAGATGGTGCAGGAGGCGCAGGCCCGCATCGAGAACCTGACCAACGCGCAGCTGCACGCCGAGATGGCGAAGGGCGGCGTCCAGGTCGTGGACATCCGCGACTGGCGGGAGCGGCAGAACCGGGGCTTCATCGCGGGTTCGTTCCATGTGCCGCGCGGCATGCTCGAGTTCTGGCTCGACCCGACTTCCAAGTACTTCACCGGCAAGGTCGACCCCGAAAAGCGCATCGTCCTGCATTGCGCGGGAGGCCACCGCTCGGCGCTCGCCGCGGTGGTCCTTCTGGACATGGGTTTCCCGGACGTGGCGCACCTCGAGCCGGGGTTCAACGGCTGGGCGGCCGCGGGGCTGCCGATCGTGCTGCCAGCGGGGAAGCAGGGCTGAATTCAGTAGATTTGCTTAAATAGATCGGCTATGGTGGCCGATCTCCCGTCAGTTGTTGTACCAGTACCGGTACATTACAGCTCGCCGTCCGGCCGTCAATTGTGTGCAGGCGCACAGAGCGTGCGCCGGATCCACGCTACGGTGTCCTCCCCGACATGCATTCGAATGAGGAGCACACCATGACCGAAATCATCACCAAGACAGTCGTCGCCAACGAGGCCGACGTCAACCGCGACCCGCTCAGCGGGACGACTGGCGCGCATCCGGTCGGCACCGGCACCGGCGCAGCCTCGGGCGGCGTTGCCGGCGCTGCTGTCGGCACCGTCATGGGCGGCCCGATCGGCGCCGTGATCGGCGCAGTCGTAGGCGCGGTGGCCGGCGGCCTGGCCGGAAGCAGCGCGGCCGAAGTGTTCAACCCGACGGCCGAGGAGCAGTTCTGGAAAGAAACCTTCCTGCGCGAGCCTTACTACGTGTCCGGCAGAACCTTTGAATACTATGCGCCCGCGTTTCGCGCCGGCTGGGAAGGCCGCGTGCGCAACGACGGCCGTACGTTCGAGGCGGCCGAGGGCGACCTGAAGGCCAACTACAACCGCACCCGCTCGGAACTCGATCCCACTTGGTTCGAGGTGCGTCCCGCCGCGGAGTCGGCCTGGGACCGCGTCGATCGCAACTGGGTGCACTAGACCAGAAGAGGGGCGCTCAACCGAGGACGGTCACCACGACTGTCCGGGACTGCGGTTCGGTGCGGTGTTCCCAGAGGTAGATCCCCTGCCAGGTGCCGAGCAGCAGCGCGCCGCCACCGACCGGCACTGAAACCGAAGTGCCTGAAAGGATGCTGCGCGCATGCGCGGCCATGTCGTCGTCGCCCTCCGTGTCGTGCCGGTAGGCGGGGTCGGCGTCCGGCGCCCAGCGCGCGGCGAGCGTCTCGAGGTCGCGGCGCACGTCCGGGTCCGCGTTCTCGGTGATCACCATTGCGCAGCTCGTATGCTGCACGAACACATGCGCGACGCCTGTCGCGATGCCCGAGGCCGCGACCAGTCGCGCGACTTCGGCGGTGATCCCGGTCGTGCCGCGCCCGCGCGTGCGGATCGCAAGGGTTTGCTGATAGGCCATGGACTTGGGTCTATAGTCGGGGAACGAAAGCGAAAGGATCGCACATGTTCACGCCGAAGAAGACCGTGGAGCAGAAAGGTGCGCCGGGCGCGCTCAAGGTGCGGCTGACCGAAGTCCGCGGGCCGAGGACTTCGATCGGGCTTCCTACATGCGGTATTGCAGTCCGAACGTCAGGTAGTTGAAGCGCGCGAAGTTGTACAGCTCGGCGCTTTCGGAGCCGCCGTCGAGAATGCGGGCGCCGACGAACCCGGAAGTGCGCTCGGTGATGTCGCGCACGTAGCGCAGCGACAGGTCGAACGCCCGGCCGCGGCCGCTGGCCAGGCCGTCGCCTTCAAATGTGACGCGCGAGCGTGTGTCGAGGCGGCGCTCGCCGTAGAGGTGGACCAGGGGCACAAAACCCGTGTTCGACTTGGTCGAGGTGATCCCGCCCTGTTTCAAGGTGATTTCGGCATCCCGGATCTTGCCGGTGATGCCCGCTTTCCAGGTCCAGTCGGCGCTTTCGCTGAAGGTGTAGCGCCAGGTGGCGCGATAGGAATCAAAGCGGTACTTGGCTTCGACCCCGCCGGCGGCAAAGCGCTGCCCCTGGAAGTTGACCGGCTGATCGAACGTGCCCGAGCCATCGACGCCCAGCGGGGCCACGACAAAGCGCAATTCATGGCGCGGCGCCACGCCCATGGAGAGCTGGAAGCGCGGCGCGAAGAGAGGGCCGCTGCCGGTAACGCGGTCCAGGGCGAAGCGGGTGCCGCTGGCGTCGTTGGGGATCTGCACGTCGTTGCGATCCTGCCACGCCGCACCGGCTTCG
Organism: Pseudomonadota bacterium; assembly: GCA_031408275.1. Classification (GTDB taxonomy): domain Bacteria; phylum Pseudomonadota; class Gammaproteobacteria; order Burkholderiales; family SG8-39; genus SZAS-79. The sequence goes on along the minus strand of JANNWA010000501.1, from coordinate 1,169 downwards.
AACTCGATGACGATGGGTGCGACCCCGGGAGCGGCGGCCGTCGCCAGTGCGGAGGCGCTGGCGAGGAGGGTTGCCGCGAGCAGATGGCGGGGGGATGGCCGGCCGGTGATACTCATGTGATGACTTTCTTTATGAGGCTCCGCTGCGCCAGACGCTAATCGATCGCGGCGAAAAGCAGTGCGATCATCGCGCCCGCGCCGGCGGTGACGCCCCAGCGTTCCAGGCGCGACACTGCGTTGCCGGCGATGACCTCGACCGGCACGCTGGTGTGCTCGAGAACCTTGTTGGTGGTCGAGTCCTGCAGCATGCGTGTGAGGGAGTTCCTGCGCGCCGTGCCCATCACGATCTGGTGGCAGCGCAGGCGGCGCGCCTCGTCGACGATGAGGCCGGCCTTGTCGCCCATCTTGAATGCCGCCGCGTGCGGCACGCCGTGCTGCGTAAGCAGCGCGCGCGCCGGGGCGAGGGCTTTCTCGGCCTCGTCGCGATGCCAGGCTTCGCGGTTCTTGCGGCTGATGAACCGGGCGGCGTGCTGCGTCAGCGGCTGCCGCACGTGCAGCAGGTGCACTTCCTTGGCCGAATCCTGGAGGAACTCGTTGATGACGTGGCGTACGGCGAACTCGGAATTCTTCGAGCCGTCGACCGGGATCAGGATGCGTTTCATGGCGGTTTCTCCTTCGTTGGAATCGGTGGGGGTGGTCTGCACTTCCAGGAGGTTGCGCAGTGCTGCTATGCGTGCGGTGATGCGGGAATCGAGGTGGCGGTGGTTGCGCGCGAACCCGGCCCACAGCACTCCGACGATCACGGCGAAGTAGACGAGGGGCGCGATTGCCGCGTTGGCTTCGAAGGCGTCGCGCACCAGGGGCTCGCTCATCATCATCTTGGCCGCGGTCCAGGCGAGCACGCCGGCGCCGACATAGACTATGGACGGGAAGCGCTCGACCCAGTGGAGGATCAGGGTCGAGCCCCAGATCACGATAGGGATGCTGATCAGCAGGCCCAGGACCACCAGCAGGTAGCTGCCCTGCGCCGCGCCGGCGACCGCCAACACGTTGTCGAGGCCCATGACGGCGTCGGCGATCACGATGGTGCGCATGGCGCGCCAGAAGCCTGTCGGCCCCTCGGAGGCACCGCGTCCAGTGTCCACGGCGTCTTCCGGAAGGAGAAGCTTG
>JANNWA010000500.1:0-3038 GCA_031408275.1 Pseudomonadota bacterium | reverse complement strand
CCGAGAACTCCAACTCCCTGCTTCCGGCGCTCTACCGGTTTGCAGCGGCATGGGGTTCGCACGAGGGATCGATGCTGCTCTGGGTCCTGATGCTGGCCGTGTGGACGGCTGCGGTGTCGCTTTTCAGCCGTCACCTGCCTGACGCGATGGTCGCGCGGGTGATCGGCGTAATGGGGCTGATAAGCACGGGCTTCCTGCTGTTCATGCTCCTCACCTCGAACCCGTTCACGCGGCTGTTGCCCGCGGCCGAAGACGGACGCGACCTCAACCCGCTTCTGCAGGACCCCGGCATGGTGATCCACCCGCCGATGCTCTATATGGGCTATGTGGGATTCTCTGTGGCGTTTGCGTTCGCGATCGCTGCATTGCTGGGCGGCCGGCTGGACGCCACCTGGGCGCGCTGGTCGCGCCCCTGGACGATCCTCGCGTGGTGTTTCCTGACCTGCGGCATCGCGCTGGGCAGCTGGTGGGCCTACTACGAACTGGGATGGGGCGGCTGGTGGTTCTGGGACCCGGTCGAGAACGCTTCCTTCATGCCCTGGCTCGTGGGCACGGCCCTGCTGCACTCGCTCGCGGTGACCGAAAAACGCGGCGGGTTCCGCAGCTGGACGGTTTTGCTCGCGATCTGCGCATTCAGCCTCAGCCTGCTCGGAACCTTCCTCGTGCGTTCGGGCGTGCTCACCTCGGTGCACGCATTCGCGACCGACCCGCGGCGCGGCATCTTCATCCTGATCTTCCTCGTGATCGTGATCGGCGGTTCCCTCGCGCTGTTCGCGTGGCGCGCGCCGAAGGTCGGCCTCGGCGGAACGTTCGAGCCGGTCTCGCGGGAGTCCATGCTGCTGACGAACAACGTGTTCCTGGTCGTGGCGGCCGGGTCGGTGCTGCTCGGCACGCTCTATCCGCTGTTCCTCGATGCGCTGAACCTGGGCAAGATCTCGGTCGGCCCGCCGTATTTCGAGGCGGTGTTCGTCCCGCTCATGACCCCGGCGCTGTTCCTCATGGGGGTCGGGCCGCTGGCCCGCTGGAAAGAGGCGAGCCTCGGCGAACTCGCGCTGAAGTTGCGCTGGGCGCTCGCCGTCAGCGTGGTGTCCGCGCTCCTCGTTCCGCTGGCGGCGGCGGACTGGAGCCTGGCGAAGTGGCCCCTGATGGTCAGCTTCGGCCTGGCCATCGCATTCTGGATCTTCGTTGCCGGCCTGGTGAATCTGCGCGAGCGCCTTGCAAGGATGCCCGGCGGCATTGGCGCGAAGCTCGCGTCGCAACCCAGTGGCTACTACGGGATGCTGCTCGCCCACTTCGGCGTGGCGGTGTTTATCGTGGGCGTAACGATGGTCAAGGGTTACGAGGTCGAGCGCGACGTGCGCATGGCGGTGGGCGACTCGGTGACAGTGGGCGGGTACACGTTCCGCTTTGAAGGCACCCGGGACGCCAAAGGCCCCAACTACCGCGCATCGCGCGGCACCGTTCACGTCAGCCGCGACGGCCGGGAGGTAGCGGTGTTGAGGCCCGAGAAGCGCGCCTACAACGTCACCAACATGCCGATGACCGAAGCCGCCATCGAAACCGGCCTGCTTGGCGACCTGTACGTTTCGCTTGGCGAGCCGGTGGAAGGCGGCGCCTGGAGCGTGCGCATCTATTACAAGCCTTTCGTCACGTGGATCTGGGGCGGCTGCGCGATCATGGCGCTGGGCGGACTGCTTGCGCTGGCGGATCGCCGCTACAGGATGGCCGCGCGGCGGGAAGAGCGCCCGTTGGCGGCCGGTATCGCGGTGCAGGCACCGGCCAAAGGCCAGCAGGGAGTGCAAGGCGCATGACCCGGTTCCTCGTCCCGCTCGGCATCTTCCTGGTCCTCGCGGCTTTCCTTGCCGTGGGGCTCGGGCTCAACCCGCGCGAAGTGCCCTCGCCGCTGGTCGACAAGCCCGTGCCGGCTTTCAAGCTGGCGCAGCTCGCGCAGCCCGAGATGGAATTCACCCAGAAGGACATGCTCGGCCAGGTGTGGCTGCTTAACGTATGGGCCTCCTGGTGCGTGTCGTGCCGCGAGGAGCATCCGATCCTGGTCGACCTCGCGCGCAGCCGCGTGGTGCCCGTGATCGGGCTCAACTACAAGGACAAGCCACCGGAAGCGAAGGCCTGGCTCAAGCAGTTCGGCGACCCGTACATGCTCAGCGTCATGGACCAGAACGGCCGTGTCGGCATCGACTTCGGCGTCTACGGCGTGCCGGAGACCTTCGTGATCGACCGCGCAGGCGTGATCCGCTACAAGCAGATCGGTCCCGTGACGCGCGAAGCGCTGGAAGGAAAGATCCTGCCTCTCGTGCGCCAGCTGCAGAAATCGTGAAGTCGTTTGCGTTCCTGCTCCTCGTGCTGGCTGCGCTGTGCGCGGCAGTGCCCGCCGTGGCAGCCGACGCGGTGCCCACGGACCTCGACCGGGTGCAGCAAAAGCGCGCCGTCGACCTCTCCGACCACCTGCGCTGCCTGGTGTGCCAGAACCAGACGATCGCCGATTCCAACGCCGAACTCGCGCAGGACCTGCGCCGCCAGGTGCGCGAGCAGATCGCGCAGGGCAGGAGCGACGCCGAGATCGTGGCCTACATGGTCCAGCGCTACGGCGATTTCGTCCTCTACAAGCCGCCGGTGAAAGCGACCACGTTGCTGCTCTGGTTCGGGCCGGCAGTGCTCCTGCTCGTCGGCATCGTGGTCCTGTTCCGCAACCTGCGCACCCGCGCAAAACGCGCCGGTCCGCCCGAGCTCACCGGCGAGGAGCGCGCCCGGGCGAGCGGCATGCTGGACGGCGGCCCCGGCAAGGACTCCGCATGAAGAGGCTCGTCGCCGCATGAAAAGTTTCATCGTCATTTCGGCCGCCATGACCGTCATTGCGGTCCTCTGGGTGGTCGTGCCGCTGCTGCGCCGTAGAGAGGCCGGCAGCGGGGTCGAAACCGGCCGCGCGAACCTTGCCATCCTGCGCGCCCAGTTGATCGAGCTCGAAGTGGACCTGGCGAGCGGGACGCTCTCCGCGCAACAGCACGCCAGCGCGCGCGCCG
>JANNWA010000499.1:0-15760 GCA_031408275.1 Pseudomonadota bacterium | reverse complement strand
GGGGATATGGGTACCGGGGGGGGGGGCGGGGGGGCAACCCCGCCCGTTGCACCCCCCCCGCGCCGGGCCCCGGGCCCGGGGCCAGGCAGGTCAGCGGATCGCGATCGGCGCGACCGTCGAGCCGGTCCCGCCCTTGATCTTCAGCGGCTGGACTACGAACGCGAATTCATAGGCCTTGTCGCGCGACAGCGCCTCCAGGTTCAGGTTCTCGATCTGGTAGATCCCGTGGACCGTGAGCATGATCTGGTGCACCGGGAAACGCAGGTCCTTGTCCGGGTTCGGGAACACCTCGATTCCCCAGTTGTCGCTGCCGAGGAGCATGATGTCGCGCGCCGCGAGCCATTCGGCTGCGCCGACGCCGACGCCGGGCTGTCCCGAGTTGAAGGTCGCGTTGTTGGTGACGTAGTGCCGGCCCCAGCCGGTGCGCACCAGCACGATGTCGGCCTTGCCGACAGGGGTGCCCTGGCGCTGGATCGCGGCCTCCAGGTCGGCGACCGTAACCTCGTAGGTCGCCGGCAGGATATCGACGCCCTTCAGCGCCGCGATGTCGAGCATTACACCGCGCGACATCAGCGCACCGACATTCTCCACGCCGAGTTTCGTGAATCCGTTGCGGGTCGCGATCGCCGCGCTCTTGTTGCAGTTGTACAGGTCCTCGCCGATGCCGATGTGGGGCAGCGCGTCGAACTGCGTGCCGACCTGGCCCAGCTCGGTGATGACGACTTCTTCGTTGCCGATCTGCTGGTTGCGCCCGCCCGGACCGGCAGTGCGCTGGGTATTGAGCGACCAGACGCGCGTGCCGAACTTGGGTATCGCAGTCTCGAGCACCTTGCCCAGTTCATACACCTGGCCCTGGCGGATCAGGCGGGTGGCTTTCATCACCGTTTCGGGCGACATCATGTTGGCCGAGCCGCGCTCATCGCTCGCGCCCCACTTCGACGGGCAGCGCTTGTCCGCCGCCGGAGGCATCCATGCGCCCTGCCCCAAAGCCGCGAACGGCGCCAGCATCGCAGCGCCGGCAACTCCACACAACAATTGCTTCCAGGTTCTGCTCATGGTGCACTCCCCGAGGTTGCCGGATCGCCGGTGCGGCTTCCGCGCTATTTCCAGAGGGTATGCCTCGCGTCGGCTCGCAGGCAACCGTGCGGTGCGGCAATCGCCTTGGCCGAATTAACCCCACCTTGGCGCGAAAGGCGTTTATGTCCGGATGCCCGCCATCAGCTTCCGGCTTTGTCCCCCCAGCGCCGCCGCCCCCTCCCGCGTCCGGGCACCGGTACACTCCGCAGCCATGGAGCGCAGCGACCGGACGCCGAGCGACGAACGCCTGATGCTCGAATGGCGCGACGGCGACGCCGTGGCCTTCGAGCAGTTGTACGGCCGCCACAAGGGAGGCGTGCTGCGCTACCTGCTGCGCCAGACCGGCAAGCGGGAATGGGCCGAGGAACTGTTCCAGGACGTGTGGCTGAAGGTCGTCAACGCGCGCGCCGGGTACGAAGCCCGGGCGCGGTTCGCTTCCTGGCTGTACAGCATCGCCCACAACCGCCTCATGGACCACTTTCGCGAGCACTCCCGCGCGAGCCTGGTGAGCTACCAGGACGAGGCCGGGGTGATCGAGGACCAGCCGACCTCGGCGCACGAGCAGCCCGAGCGGACCCTCGAAAGAAAGCAACATGCGCAGGTCCTGCTGGAGGTGCTCGGCGCGCTGCCGGCCGCGCAGCGCGAAGCCTTCCTGCTGCAGCAGGAAGGCGAATTGTCGGTCGAGGAGATCGCCGCCGCGACGGGCGTCAACCGCGAAACCGCGAAGAGCCGGCTGCGCTACGCACTGGCCAAGCTGCGGGCCGAACTGGTGAGGCCGTCATGATCGAACGCGACGATCCGCAGGACAAGACGCTGGCGGCGCTGTATCGCGAGGCGTCGCGCGAGGCGCCGTCCGCGGGGCTGGATGCGCGCATCCTGGCCGCCGCGCGGGCCACCGCATCCGCGCCCAGGCGCGCGACGAATTCGTGGGTCAACCGCTGGAAGATTCCGGTCGCGCTGGCCGCAACGGCCCTGCTGACGACGACCGTCACGCTGCTGGTGCTGGACGAGGAAGCGGGCCGCCTGGATTCGCCGGACTCCGGCGCGCGCATTAAGCGCGCAGCACCGCCCGCGGCGGCTGAGACTGGGGCTCAGCCTGTGCCCGCACCGGCGAGCCCCGCGCCGGCCCCTGCGTCGAAGCCTGCCGAGGTGCCTCGCAAGGAGATCCGCAAGGAATCTGCGGCACCCGTGCAGGATGCTTCACCGCGAGCCGACCGCGAGGAAGCACCGCGCCTCCTGCGCGAGGCGGTGCCGGCGGCAAAAGCCGAGGCGGCGGCAGGCGCCCCGGCCGCCGCAGCGGCGCCGGCGGCCCGGCTTGCCGATAGCGCCAATAGCGCCGAGCGGGTGCCCGCCCGCACCCCGGACCAATGGATCGCCGACATCCGCCGGCTCAAGCAGGAAGGCAAGACCGCCGAGGCCGAGGCGAGCCTCGCCGAGTTCAGGAAGCTCTACCCCTGGTACGCGCTGCCGGATGACCTGAAGCCGCGTTAACCCCGTTTCTCCGCGTCCGCCGTTTACGGGGATGTCACTCAAACGGAGAACACCATGAACAAGCTCCTCGCCCTACTGCTGGGCCTCGCCCTGTCCGGTTGCGCCGGCACGAGCGGGGCCGGGACCCTAGCCGACCTCGCCGTCGTGGACCGCACCACCGGACAGCGCCTGACGACCTACTACCATCAGGGACGCTACTGGGTGGCGGGTACGCCGGGCAGCAAGTACGCCGTGTCGGTAAACAACAAGAGCGGGCAGCGCGTCATGACCGTGATCTCAGTGGACGGCGTCAACGTGGTGACCGGCGAAACAGCCGCGGCCGGGCAGGACGGCTACGTGCTCGATGGCGGCATGCACTACGAGATCACCGGCTGGAGAAAGAGCACCGCCGAGGTGGCGGCCTTCGTGTTCACCGCGCTGCCGGACAGTTACGCGGCGCGCACCGGGCGGCCGGACAACGTCGGCGTGATCGGCGTCGCCGTGTTCCGCGAATGGACACCGCCGCGGCCCGCCATGGTTCCGCCGATGGGCGCACAGCCGCGACCGTATTCGCACGCCGACTCACTGTCCTCGGTCGCGGGCGAGATGGCCAGGGCCCAGCGCGAAGAGCGCCTCGGCACCGGGCATGGCGAACGCGAAGGCTCGCAGGTCAGCTACACGACCTTCCGCCGCGCGAGCGACCGGCCGAGCGAACTGATGTCGATCTACTACGACAGCCACGCCAACCTCGTCGCGCGCGGCATCATCCGGGCCGTGCCTCCGGCAGCGCCCGCGCCCGATCCCTTTCCCGCCGGCCTGCGGTTCGTGCCCGACCCCCGCGGCTGATCCAGAACACCATCGGAGTGCCCCGAATGAAGCGCATCCTGTCCCGTCTCCTTCGCATCGTTGCCGCCGCGCTGCTGGCGGCGCCGGCCCTCGCCACAACACCGCCGCCCATCGGCCGGCCGCCGGCGGTCCTGCCGCCGCCACGCCTCGTCGTGCAGGGCGCCGAGATCCCGGTGCGGCTCGAGTCCGTCTCCGTCACCACGCAAGTCGCCGGGCGCCTCGCGCAGACCTCGGTTGAACTGGTGTTCTTCAATCCCAACGCGCGCCAGCTCGAAGGCGAACTGCATTTCCCGCTGCTCGAGGGTCAGGAGGTCACCGGGTTCGCGATGGATTTCAACGGCAGGCTGCGCGAAGCGGTGCCGGTGGCGAAGTCTCGCGGGCAAGCGGTGTTCGAGGACATCACGCGCGCCCGCGTCGATCCCGCGCTGGCCGAGAAGACCGTCGGCAACAATTTCAAGCTGCGGGTCTATCCCCTCCCCCCGCGCGCGAAGAAAATCGTGGTGGTGCGCTACCAGGAAGCGCTGGCCGAGCGCGGCGGCGCGATTGCGTACCGGCTGCCGCTGGCCTATGGCGAACGCGTCGATCGCTTCAGCTGGGCCGGGCACATCGCCTCCGGCGCCGCGCCGCGGCACCTGCGCGGCCCGCTGCCCGAGATGAAGTTCATCCGCGCGGGCGGCGGTTACGCCCTGCAGACGGAACAACGCGACGTGCTTTTGTCCGGCGTCGTGGAGATCACGATACCGGCGCACGGTGAAGCCCTTGCAACGACGCAGGAGTTCGACGGCGAAACCTATTTCTACGCGGAGCCCGCCATCGCGGCGGCCAGCGCCGCGTCGCGCCCAACGCCGCAGCGCGTCGCGATCTACTGGGATGCGTCCGGCTCGGGCGCGGAGCGCGACCACGCGCGCGAGTTCGCGGTGCTGTCGGCGTACTTCGAGCGCTTCCGCACCCTGGCCGTCACACTGGTGGTGTTCCGGGACGCCGCCGAGAGCCCGCGCAGCTTTGCGGTCGCAAACGGGGACTGGACTGCGCTGCGCAAAGTCCTGGGGGCGGTGACCTACGACGGCGCGAGCAATTTTGCGCCGCTGGCCGGCATTATGGGCGTGTCGGAGGCGCTGCTGTTTTCCGACGGCATCGCCAACTACGGCGAGACTTCCGTGCCGAAAAGCACGACGCCGATCCACGCCATCGTCGCGGCCTCGCGCAGCGATCCCGGTTTCCTGCGCGCGCTGGCGGAACAATCCGGCGGGCGCTATGCCGATGCGGCGAAACTCGGCAGCGCGGGTGCGGCGGCCCTGTTGCTCGGCCAGTCGCCGCGCGTCACGATCGAATCGGTCGAGGGCGTGGCCGATGCGCTGCTCGTGTCCCCGTACGCCGAGAACGGCCGCGTCCAGCTGGCCGGGCGCTTGACCGAACCCGAAGGCCGCGTGGTGCTGCGGATCGCACCGGCCGGAACCGGCGCGGGCAGCAAAGGCAGCACGCGCACGATCATCGTCCAGCGTGGCGCGGGCTTGGGCGGCTTTGCGGCGCTGCGCTGGGCGGCGCTCAAGGTGGCCGCACTCGAGACCGATTTCGCGCTCAATCGCGCGCAGGTCGAGCGGATTGGAAAACGCTTCCGGCTGATCACGCGCAGCACCTCGCTGATCATCCTCGACACGGCGCGCGACTACGCGCGCTTCGAAATCGAGCCGCCGGCGGAACTGCGCGCCGAATACGAGCAGTTGCGCGCGGCAGGCGTGCGCAGCGCGGAAGCCAACCGGGCGGCGCATATCGAGCGCATCGTGCGCCAGTTCCAGGAAAAGCAGGCCTGGTGGGAGCGCGGGTTTCCCAAGGGCGACCGGCCGGTGCCGGCGCTCGCGAAGAAGGAGGCGGCCGCATCCGGCGCGCTCGCGCTGCGCGAGGAAGCGCGCCAGTCCGAGCGGGCGGCAGCGCCGAAATCCGCGCCCATGCAGGCCGCGCCCGCAGCCCGCCCTGCTCCTGCGCCCGCACCGCAGATGGCGGCGCGGGCCCGCGGCGACGCTTCCGCCGCGGCGGCAGGCTCGGGCGAGGGGATTGCCATCCGCCTCCAGCCCTGGTCGCCGGACACCCCGTACGCGCGCCGGCTGCGCGATGCGGACGCGGCGAATCTGTACCGCATCTATGTCGACGAACGTCCGAGCCACCAGAACAGCACCGCCTTCTTCCTCGACGTGGCCGACCTGTTGCTCTCGAAGAACGAAAAGGCGCTTGCGCTGCGCGTGCTGTCGAACCTGGCCGAGATGAACCTCGAGAACCGCCACATCCTGCGCATCCTCGGCTACCGCCTGATGCAGGCGGGCGAACCGCTGGCGGCCGTGCCGGTCTTCAAGCGCGTGCTCGAGCTTAGCCCGGAAGAGCCGCAGTCGTGGCGCGACCTGGGCCTCGCCTGGGCCGCCGCGGGCCAGTTCCAGCGGGCAGTCGACGCGCTGGCCGAAGTGGTCATGCGGCCGTGGAACGGGCGCTTCCCCGAGGTGGAGCTGATCGCACTGGCCGAGGCGAACGCAATCATCGCGCAGTCGCAGGCGAAACTCGACCCAAAACTCGACCTTTCCCGGCTCGATCCGCGCCTGGTGCGCAACCTGCCGCTCGACGTGCGCACAGTGCTCTCCTGGGACGCGGACAACACCGACATCGACCTGCACGTGACCGACCCCAACGGGGAAACGGCGTTCTACGGCAACCGGCTCACTTACCAGGGCGGCCGCATGTCGGCCGACTTCACCGGCGGCTACGGGCCCGAGGAGTTTTCACTCAAGAGCGCGAAGCCCGGCAAGTACCGGGTGGAGGCGCAGTTCTACGGCCACCGCCAGCAGGTCGTGGCCGACGCCACCACGCTGATGCTGAGGCTCACCACCGGGTTCGGCACGCCCGGCGCGCGCGACAAGTACATCACGCTGCGCCTGAAGGGCACCGGCTCAAAGGTGTTCGTGGGCGAATTCGAGGTTGGCGGTCCGTGACTAATGTACCGGTAACAGTACACATTCTTGACGGAGATCCGCTCCAGTAGACGATCTCGCAAATACAATCTTCAAGATTTCTGTTCGGCGTCGAGCGCCTCGATCCGCGCGCGCTGCCACCACAGCATGGCGACGCCTGGCAGCGCGATCAGGAAAGTCACGAAGAAAAACACCGGCCAGTCGAGGCTGGTAGCCATGTATCCCGCCGCTGGCCCCACGTAGACCCGGCCGACCGCCGACAGGGCCGAGAGCAGCGCGTACTGCGTGGCCGAGAAGCGCCGGTCGCACATGGCCATGAGGAGCGCGACGAAGGCCGCCGTGCCCATGCCCCCGCACAGATTCTCGGCCGCCACCGCCGCGATCATCAGCGCGTAGTTCTTGCCGGCGAACGCCACCAGCATGAACCCGAGGTTGGTCACCGCCTGCAGGACGCCGAACAGGAGCAGCGCCCGGTACAGGCGCAGCTGCGCCATCAGCGCGCCGCCGGCCAGCGCCCCGGCGATGGTGGCGATCAGGCCGAGCCCCTTGTTGATGGCGCCCACGTCGGTGGCGGAAAACCCCGCGCCACGGATCAGGAACGCGGTGGAGAGGCTGCCCGCGAAGGCATCGCCAAGCTTGTAGAGGACCACCAGGAGCAGCAGCGTCCACGCGCCCTGCCGGGTGAAATACTCGCCAAGCGGTTCCTTGACGGCCGCGGCCAGCGTGCGCGGCGGCGCCCCGGCCGGCGCCGGCTCGAGCGAGTTCCAGGTCGCGAGCACTCCCACCGCCATGAGCGCGGCCATCAGCCAGTAGGTGGCGGTCCAGCCCAGCACGCTGTCGGCCAGCACCAGCGCGAGGCCGCCCGACACCAGCATCGCGATCCGGTAGCCGAACACCGAGACCGCGGCGCCCGCGCCGCGCTCCTCGGCGCCGAGGGTATCCGCGCGGAAAGCGTCGAACACGACGTCCTGCGAAGCCGAGAGGAAGGCCACCAGCAGCGCGAGCCCGGCGAGCAGCCAGGGCGAGTCCTGCGGGGACAGCGTGCCCATGAAGGCGATCGCCGCCGCGAGCGATACCTGCGTGACCAGCAGCCAGCCTCGCCGCCGCCCCAGGAACGGCAAGGCGTAGCGGTCCATGAGCGGCGCCCAGAGAAACTTGTAGGTGTACGGCTGGCCGACCAGGGCGAACCAGCCGATGGTCTTCAGGTCGACGCCCTCGACGGTCAGCCAGGCCTGCAGGGTCCCCGCGGTGAGCGCCAGCGGCAGGCCCGAGGAGAACCCAAGCAGGAGGAGGAGGAGGATCTTCCGGCTGCGGAAGACGAGGAGGGTGTCCGCGAGGGCCATGGGGTGACGGGATTGTATCGGGCGCTTTCAGGTTGCTTCCGCAGGCAAAACTCGGTAGCCTTGCAGGCCGTTCCCGCGCCGCATCATTGGCGCAGATTTTCGTCTTAATTCAAGCCCATGAGGGTAGATCATGACTGCAGACAGCCAAGCCTCGAAAGAAAAACTCGTTAGCGACCTCAAAGTGCTGGTCGGGACCACCGAAGAACTGCTCAAGGCCACCGCGGGCCAGGCGGGAGAGAAGATCGCTCTCGTGCGTGACCAGCTCCAGGCCTCGCTCGCCATCTACAAGGACAAGCTACTGGACGCGGAACAAGTGCTCAGGGAGAAAACCAAGGAAGCCGCGCGCGCGACCGACCAGTACGTGCATGACCACCCCTGGCAGGCGGTGGGCGTTGCGGCCGGAGTGGGCTTCCTGCTCGGCCTGCTAGTCAGCCGCCGCTAAGCCCGACCCGGCCATGGCCATGCCCGGCGGCGCGGGGCACGAACCCGACCCGCCTTCGTCCACGGTCCGCTCGGCCGTGCGCACGTTGCTCTCGTTCGCCGAGACTCGCGCGCGCCTTGCCGCCAACGAGTTCGAAGAGCAGCTGCTGCGGCTGCTCGAGGTCGCGGCCTGGGCCGCCGCCGCGGTGTTCTTTTTCGCCATCGCGGTGTTGCTGGTGTCGCTGTTCATCGTGCTGGTGTTCTGGGACTCGAACCGCATCCTCGCGGCCGGCCTGCTGGCGGGGTTGTTCATCGCCGGGGGCGGCGTGAGCGCGCTGATGGTGCGTGCGTGCCTCGCGGCGCGGCCGAAGTTCCTCGCCGCGACGCTCGCCGAGCTCGAGAAGGACCGCCAGAGGATGGGCAGGCCTTGATTCGCGAGAAACTCATCGCACTGCGCGAGCGCCGCGCCCTGCTCGTCTCGCGCGCCGAGCAACAGCGCGAAGGCGTGATCGCAATCGTGGAGCGCGCGGAGGTCGCCATGGCCTGGTTCGACCGGGCCAGGGCGTTCGGGCGCAAACTTCGCGCCAATCCGCTGTGGATCGTTGCGGGCGTCGCCGTGCTCGTGGCCCTGCAGCCGCGCAAGATGCTCAAACTGTTTGCCACCGCCTATTCGCTGTGGCGCGGGTTGGGCAAAGTGCGCGCCGCATACGAGCGCTACGTGCCGCGGCAGGTCCCGGTACGCACCTCGGCCTGAAGCAGGCTGCAATGCCGTTCCCGCCCAAAGTCGTGCGCAGCGCCTGGGACCTCGCCGAACGCGAGAGAAAATCCCTGCTTGCCGAAATGGTGCAGGTCAAGGGCCTCATGCCCCTGCTCATGAAACCGCGCAACAAGCAGGAATGGAGCGAGGCGGACCGGCACGAATTGCGCGTCCACATGAAGCGCCTCACGCACCTCTCGCCCTACATCGTGGTTTTCGTGATGCCAGGCGGCTTTGCGATGCTGCCGCTGCTCGCCTGGTGGCTGGACCGGCGCCGCCAGCGCAACCGCGCGCAGCCACCTTCGGCGGGCCCCACCGTGCCACCCGGCACCGCCACGGACCAGCGCAGTCCCTAGCTAGATCTTCCAGTCGTAGTCGATGACCAGCGGGGCGTGGTCCGAGAACCGCTCGGCCTTGTAGATCGACTCCTTTTTCGCGGCTCCCGCCAGGCCTTCGGTGGCGAGGTGATAGTCGATGCGCCATCCGACGTTCTTGTTCCACGAATCGCCTCGGTTGGACCACCAGGTGTACTGATCCGGGTTCGGGTTCAGCCGCCTGAAGACATCAACGAAACCGATCTCGTCGAACACCTGCGAGATCCATGCGCGCTCCTCGGGCAGGAAGCCCGAGTTCTTCTGGTTGGAGCGCCAGTTGCGCAGGTCGATCTCCTTGTGCGCGATGTTCACGTCACCGCACAGCACGACCTCGCGCCCCGACTTCATCAGCTTCTTCAGGTGCGGGCGAAATTCGTCGAGGAAACGGAACTTGGCCTGCTGGCGCTCGGGGGAACTCGCGCCCGAGGGAAAGTACACCGAGACCACCGAGAGCTTGCCGCAGCGGGCCTCGACATAGCGGCCTTCAGCGTCGAACTCGCGGCTGCCGAACCCGCGCTGCACGCTGTCGGGCTTTGCGCGGCTGTACAAACCGACGCCGCTGTAGCCCTTCTTCCCGGCGAGCGAGAACGCGGCGTGGAGCCCCTTGGGCGTTACGATGGACTCGTGCAGGTCGCCCTCGTGCGCCTTGATCTCCTGCATGCACACGAAGTCGGCGCGCTGCGCGCCCAGCCACTCGTAAAAGCCTTTCCTCGCCGCCGAACGGATCCCGTTGACGTTGACGCTTATCACCCTCACGGACGGTCAGGCCGACGGGAAGCTGGCCACGCCCCCGTGCGCGGCGGACCACTTGGCCGGCTCGTGCAGGAACTTTTCCACTTCGTCGATCTGCGCGGCGGCCAGGTACCCGCCCTTCTTGACCACGGCGAGGACGTCCCACCACGTGGACAGGTAATGCAGCCGCACATTGAGGTCGGAGAGGATCTTCTTCGACTCGGGGAAGATGTCGTAGTAGAAATTCACGTAAACGTGGTCGACCACCGCGCCAGCGTCGCGCAGCGCCTTGCAGAAAATCACCTTCGAGCGCCCGTCGGTGGTCAGGTCCTCGACCAGCAGCGTGCGCGCGCCCTCCTCGACATGGCCCTCGATCTGCGCGTTGCGCCCGAACCCCTTGGGTTTCTTCCTCACGTACTGCATCGGCAGCGCGAGGCGGTCGGCGATCCACGCAGCGTAGGGGATGCCCGCGGTCTCGCCGCCGGCCACTGTGTCGAACTGCTCGAAGCCGACGTCGCGCACCAGCGTGGCCGCGGCGAAGTCAATCAGCTGGCTGCGGATGCGCGGATACGAAATCAGCTTCCTGCCGTCGATGTAGACCGGGCTCGCCCAGCCGGAGGTGAAAATGAAGGGCTTGGCGTCCGAGAACAGCACCGCCTTCACTTCGAGAAGCATCTTGGCGGTGATCTCGGCGATCAGCGCCTTGTCGGTGAATACCATGGGGTGGGTGGATTTCGCAGCGTGGAGGGTGGCAGAATTCTATCGCATCCCGCCGCCCGCCCGGGGTCAACCCGGCGTGGCGCACGCGCGTTGATGGCGAGGGCACGGTTGAGCGCGGGGCCTGAAAGGCGCAGAATGCGCAGGCAATTTTCGAATCTGGGGGTAAGCGTGATGTTGAAACGAATTCTGGTACTGGCCGCCATGCTGGCAGCCTCGGCCGCGCAAGGGCAACAGATCATCAAATGCGTCGGCAAGGACGGAAAGACCTACGTGGGCTCTACCCTGCCGCCGCAGTGCGCCGGGCAGGCGACCGACCAGATGGACAAGCAGGGCCAGGTGGTGAAGCGCACCGAGGCGATGCTCACGCCGGAACAGCGCGCCGCCAAGGAAGCCGCGGAAAAGAGCAAGAAGGAGAAAGAGGCCGAAATCGCCCGCAAGGAAAATGAGGAAGCTCGCAAGAACAAGGCGCTCCTGTCGACCTATGGCAGCGAGAAAGACATCGAAGTGGCCCGCAGCCGGGCGATCGTGGACAACGAGAAAGCGCTCAAGCAGACGCAGGACAAGATCGCGCAGATCGAGAAGTCCGGCTCGGCTCTCAAGAAGGAGCTCGAGTTCTACAGCGGCAAGAACAAGCCGCCCGCCAAGCTCACCCAGGACATCCAGAACAACGATATCGACCGCAAGGCGCAGGAAGAACTGCTGGCGGCGAAAAGGAAAGACGTCGACAGCATCAACGCCAGGTATGACGAGGACAAGCGCCGTTACCTCGAACTGACCAAGGGCCCCGGCGCGGCGCCGGCACCCGCCCCTGCACCAGCGGCGGCGGCGAAGAAGTAGGGCCCCGCCACGACAGGCCTAGACGAGGCGAGAAGAGGGGCTGCGCCCCTCCTCAGGACCTCCCTCGGCGAGTTTCTTCTTCAGGATCTCGTTGACCTGGCCGGGGTTGGCCTTGCCCTTGGTGGCCTTCATGACCTGCCCGACCAGCGAGTTGAAGGCCTTCTCCTTGCCCGCGCGGTAGTCCTCCACCTGCCTGGCGTTGGCGGCCAGGACCTCGTCGACGATCTTGTCGATCGCACCCGAATCCGAGATCTGCTTCAGGCCCCGGGACTCGATGATCGCATCGGGCGATCCGTCCCCGCGC
Organism: Pseudomonadota bacterium; assembly: GCA_031408275.1. Lineage (GTDB taxonomy): Bacteria > Pseudomonadota > Gammaproteobacteria > Burkholderiales > SG8-39 > SZAS-79. Next base: position 3,926 of record JANNWA010000499.1, on the reverse strand, counting down.
CACATTGCCTCGAAGACTTCCTTGGCGATCTTGCCCGAGATGGTGCCATCCGCTATGCGCTTCACGAGCGCTCCGAGCGCCTGCGCGGCGACCGGGCTCGCCGCGATCTCGAGGCCGTCCCGGTTCAGCGCGGCGGCGAGTTCGCCGTTCTGCCAGTTGGCGCAAAGCTTGGCTTCGGCGCCGGACTCGCGCACCAGGGACTCGAAATAGTCCGCCGCCTCGCGCGCGCCCGTGAGGAGCTCGGCGTCATATGCGGTCAGGCCGAACTCGCCCACGAAGCGCTCCTTCCTCGCCTGCGGCAGCTCGGGCAGCGTCGCGCGAACGCGGTCGACCTCGGCCTGCGCGATCACGAGCGGCAGGAGGTCCGGGTCGGGGAAATAGCGGTAGTCCTGTGCGTCTTCCTTGGAGCGCATCGAGCGCGTCTCGTTGCGGTCAGGGTCGTAGAGGCGCGTCTCCTGCACCACCCTGCCCCCGTCCTCGATGAGCTCGACCTGGCGGCGCGCTTCGTACTCGATCGCCTGCTCCATGAAGCGGAAGGAGTTCAGGTTCTTGATCTCGCAGCGCGTGCCCAGCGGCTCGCCGGGCCGGCGCACCGAGACGTTGGCGTCGCAGCGGAACGACCCTTCCTGCATGTTGCCGTCGCAGATGCCGATCCAGCGCACGAGGGTATGCAGCGCCTTGGCATAGGCCACCGCCTCCTTCGAGCCGCGCATGTCCGGCTCGGTGACGATCTCGAGCAGCGGTGTGCCGGCGCGGTTGAGGTCGATGCCCGACATCCCTTTGAAATCCTCATGCAGGGATTTGCCGGCGTCCTCCTCGAGGTGCGCGCGCAGGATGCGGATCGTCTTCTCGCCGCCCTCGGCCATGATCTTCAGCGTGCCGTTCTGTACGACTGGCAGTTCGTACTGGCTGATCTGGTAGCCCTTGGGCAGGTCCGGGTAAAAGTAGTTCTTGCGCGCGAACACCGAGCGCGGCGCAATGGTGGCGCCGACGGAGAGGCCCAGCCGGATGGCGAACTCGACCGCCTTCGCGTTCAGCACCGGCAGAACGCCCGGCAGCGCTATGTCCACCGCCGAGGCCTGCGTGTTGGGCGCCGCACCGAACGCGGTCGAGGCGCCCGAGAAGATCTTGCTCTCGGTGAGCAGCTGCGTGTGCGTCTCCAGCCCGACGACGATTTCCCAGTTCATGCCGGACGGACTCACAGCGGCGTGCCGCCCGGCACGCGCAGGTGCCAGTCGGTCGCTTTCTGGTACTGGTGTGCGGCGTTCAGCATGCGCGCCTCGGAAAAATGGTTTCCGATGACCTGCAGCCCGACGGGCAGGCCCCTCGAATCGAACCCGCAGGGGATCGACATGCCGGGCAGCCCGGCGAGCGAGGTGGGGATCGTGAAGATGTCGTTCAGGTACATCTGCACCGGATCGGAGGACATCGCGCCGGCCTCGAACGCAGTCGACGGCGCGACGGGCCCCATGACCAGGTCGCATTGCCCGAAGGCCTCGGCGAAATCGCGCGCGATCAGCCGGCGGATCTTCTGCGCCTGCAGGTAATAGGCGTCGTAGTAGCCGTGGGACAGCACGTAGGTCCCGACCAGGATGCGGCGCTTCACCTCGGCGCCGAAGCCCTCGGCGCGCGATTTGCAGTACATCTCGTAGAGGTCGGCGTATTCGGCTGCGCGGTGACCGTAGCGCACCCCGTCGAAGCGCGACAGGTTGGACGACGCCTCGGCCGGCGCGAGCACGTAGTACACGGGCACCGCAAGGTGGGTGTTGGGCAGCGTGATTTCCACGGTCTTCGCCCCCTGCCCCTCGTACCAGCGGATCGCCTCGCGCACGCGATTGGCGACGCCGGCGTCCACGCCCTCGCCGAAGTACTCCTTCGGCAGGCCGATGCGCAGTCCCGCGAGGGGGGCGTCGAGGTCGCGCGCGTAGTCCTCTTTCGGCCGCTTGAGGCTGGTGGAGTCGCGCGCGTCGAACCCGGTCATCGCGTTGAGCAGCACGGCCAGGTCCGCGGCCGATTTGCCCATCGGGCCGCCCTGGTCGAGCGAGGAGGCGAACGCGATCATCCCGTAGCGCGACACCAACCCGTATGTGGGCTTGAGGCCACAGATGCCGCTGAGCGCGGCCGGCTGGCGGATCGAGCCGCCGGTGTCGGTCCCGGTCGCAGCAGGGGCCATGCGCGCAGCCACCGCCGCGGCCGAGCCGCCGGAGGAGCCCCCAGGCACGGCGCTCTTTCTCCACGGGTTCCTGACCGGGCCGAAAAACGAGGACTCGTTGGACGAGCCCATCGCGAATTCGTCCATGTTGGTCTTGCCGAGCAGCACCGCGCCGGCCTTGCCGAACTGCTCGATCACGTGCGCGTCATAGGGCGCGACGAAAGCGGCCAGCATCCTCGAGCCGCAGCTGGTGGTCATGCCCTGGGTGCAGAAGATGTCCTTGTGGGCCACGGGTATGCCCAAAAGGGGCCCGGACTCCCCGGCCGCACGGCGCGCGTCGGCGGCCCGCGCGTCGTTCAGGGAGCGCGCCGGATCGACCGTGATGAAGGCGTTCAGCTCGCCATCCAGTTTTGAGATGCGATCGAGGAACAGTTGCGTCAGCTCGACGCTGGACACCTTCCTGCCCGCCAAGGCCGCCGACAGTTCGGCCAGAGATGCGTTCAGCATGGGGTCTATTCGCACGGGTCTATTCGACCACCCTGGGAACCAGGTACAGGCCGTCCTCGACTGCGGGCGCGAGGGCCTGGAAGGCGTCGCGCCGGTCGGGCTCGACAGCCTTGTCTTCGCGCAGCCTCTGCACCAGGTCCATGGCGTGGGACATCGGCTCGATGCCCGCGGTGTCGACCGCCTGCATCTGCTCGATCAGGACGAGCAGCCCGTTGAGCCTGGCGGCCGTGGCGGCCGCTTCGGCGTCGCTGACGGCGAGGCGCGCAAGCCGGGCGAGGCGGCGGATCTGCTCGAGGTCCAGGGACATATGGCGGGGCGAAAAAGGGGTCGAATGAGGCGCCGGACGGCTCACTCCGGGGCCCCGTTAGGGTATCATAGTGTCCTTTGAAGACACAGCCTTAGCTGTCGAAGTTAAGGCGCAACAGAGAAGGCTATCCCACGCCCATGTTCGGTTTTTTGCGCAGCTACTTTTCCAACGACCTCGCCATCGACCTCGGCACCGCGAACACCCTGATCTACGTGCGCGGCAAGGGCATCGTCCTCGACGAGCCTTCGGTCGTTGCAATCCGCCAGGAAGGCGGGCCGAACGCCAAGAAGACAATCCAGGCCGTCGGCAGGGAAGCCAAGATGATGCTCGGCAAGACGCCGGGCAACATCACCGCGATCCGCCCGATGAAGGACGGCGTGATCGCCGACTTCACCGTCACCGAGCAGATGTTGAAGCAGTTCATCAAGAAAGTGCACGACTCGCGCCTGTTCTCGCCCTCCCCCCGCATCATCATCTGCGTGCCGTGCGGTTCGACCCAGGTCGAGCGGCGCGCGATCCGCGAGTCCGCGATCGGCGCGGGCGCGGGTCAGGTGTACCTGATCGAGGAGCCGATGGCCGCGGCGATCGGCGCGGACCTCCCCGTGGCCGAGGCCACCGGCTCGATGGTGGTCGACATCGGTGGCGGCACGACTGAAGTCGGCGTGATTTCGCTCGGCGGGATGGTGTACTCGGGCAGCGTGCGCGTCGGCGGCGACAAGTTCGACGAGGCGATCATCAACTACATCCGCCGCAACTACGGCATGCTGATCGGCGAGACCACCGCCGAGATGATCAAGAAGACGATCGGCTCGGCGTTCCCGGGCAGCGAAGTGCGCGAGATGGAGGTGAAGGGACGCAACCTCGCCGAGGGCATTCCGCGCAGCTTCACCATCAGCTCGAACGAAATCCTCGAGGCGCTTACCGAGCCGCTCAATCAGATCGTGTCGGCGGTCAAGTCGG
>JANNWA010000498.1:0-3999 GCA_031408275.1 Pseudomonadota bacterium | reverse complement strand
GGCATGAGCAACAAAGCAATCGTGGTTGACGCCAACATTCTGATTCGGGCGGTGTTGGGCAAGCGGGTGCGGGAACTGGTGTTTGATAACGCAGCGATCGTCAAGTTCGTTGCGCCTGACGTGGCTTACGCTGATGCCCGGAAGTATCTGCCCGCGTTGCTTGAGAAGCGCGGAGTAAAGAGTGGCGTCACGGTGAAGGTATTGGATGGTTTCGAATCGGCTGAATGACCGATTCGAATCCATCCAACACCTTCACCGTGACACCGCCCTTTACTCCGCGCCTCTCCAGCAACGCAGGGAGATACTTCGGGGCGTCCGCGTAAGCCACGTCAGGGGCAAAGAACTTGACGATCGCTGCGTTATCAAGCACCAGTTCCCGCACCCGCTTGCCCAACACCGCCCGAATCAGAATGTTGGCGTCAACCACGATTGCTTTGTTGCTCATGCCGCAACGGAACCGCCCCCGCGTTTCCTGCCCGTGCTTGACTGCTTGCGCGCAGCCTTGAACTCCGCGACAACCGATTCCACGTCGATACCGTTCGCGGCAAGCATCTGGTCCAGGGTGGAACTGGCCTTCTTCAGCGCGGCCATATCCGCCTCCACCTGGCCTTGCGTGGGGATGAAATAGCCGACGGTCTGCCCGTGGCGTGTGACCGCCACCGGCGTGCTCGACGCGATGTACTCGGCCAAACCTGAGCGAAATTCGCGAATACCTACCTTGGTCGTTTCCATGAAGACTTCCTTTCGGGGCGCACATGCCGGTTGTGAATCATTGTGTACACATTTTATACCATGTCGAGCTAGCCCGTAGCGCGCTGCTACAAGCCATGTCGCTTGCCGTCGGCAGAGCGCGTGCGCAATGCAACACTTGCAGCCCATTCGGTCGGGTTGGTCCGGAACCGATTGCCGCCAACCGCGAAACAGGCGCGACCAGATGCCCGTGATGCCTTACGCGGCACGCACTATCGGCACGCTTGCAGCCAAGTTGCCGCGATCATGCGGCAACGAGAAATCCAGTGCCGGCACCACCGGCACGATGGCGTTCGGATTTACCCGCTCGCTGCTGTAGTAGCTGGTCACGATGTGATCCAGCCGCACCGTGGCCGCCACACCCGGCACCTGGTACAGCTCGCGCAGGTAATTGCTCAGGTGGTGGTAGGAGGAAAGCGGCCGCAGCATGCACTTGAACGCATGGTGATATACCGCATCGAAGCGCACCAGCGTGACGAACAGGCGCCAGTCAGCCTCGGTGATCGCCTCGCCTGCCAGATAGCGCTGGCCACCCAGCCGCTTTTCCAGCAAGTCGAGGCAGGCAAACACCTTGGAGACGGCCTCCGTATAAGCCGCCTGGCTGGTGGCGAACCCGGTGCGATAGACACCGTTGTTGAGGCCGTTGTAGACGATCTCGTTGATGCGATCGATCTCGGCGGCAAGATGGGCCGGGTAGTAATCGCCAGGCTTGGCGCCAAGGCCGTCGAAGGCGCTACCCAACATGCGGATGATCTCGGACGATTCGTTGTTGACGATGGTGCGCGAGGCCTTGTCCCACAGGGTCGGCACCGTCACCTTGCCGGTGTAGTGCGGATCGGCGGCGCTATAGGCATGGTGCAACCAGGTGAAGCCGTTGACCTCGTCCACGGTCGCGCCCGGGAAGGTCGCGCCATAGCGCCAGCCATCGTGCCGGTCGTCCGGCAGCGCGATCGACATCGACACCATGCCTTCGAGCCCCTTGAGTGCGCGAAAGATGATGGCGCGATGGGCCCACGGGCAGCCATAGGAAACATAGAGGTGGTAACGCCCGGCTTCGGCCTTGAAGCCCGAGGCGCCATCGGCCGTGACGTGCGCGCGAAACCAGCTTTCCGGACGCACGAAGCGCCCGCTCGAAGTGTCCTGCGTTTCGTTGGTCCAGCGTCCATCGACCAGAATGCCCATTTTGTTTCTCCTCTTCGCTGCGGCGCTTGCGTGACCGGCATGCGCGGCAAAGCCGCAAGCTTACTCGCCTGCAGGTTTCGAAGCTGCTACTTGGGCGGTGAGGTGCGCAGCGCTCGCGGGATCGCGGAGCGCCGCTGCAGAAGGACGGCCTCGAATAGCGCAACTGAACGCGCAAGCCATTCGTCATAAAGCCAACAGATGCCCTGCATTCGCCAAGGTCTGCAATGCGTTTCATTGCGGCCATTGGAAGCGATGACGAATGGCATTTGTGACAGTCGGGTATCGGCCAGGAGCCGACATTCGAGGAGGGACGATCACTAGCGCCTTGGCTTAACGTGCTTGGTCAGCCGCGCGCGGCTTCATGCGCGTCGGCTGCTCCAAGGTGTTAGATGTCTCCATGTCTTGCTAGTGCGGGACCGTGCCCCGAACAGCCAACGCCTTCGCCGTCAAGGTAAAGGCGCCGTCTTGGCGGTCACCAAGAATTCGTGAATGCAGCGCTTTCCTCAGCGCTTCCCGACGCTCCTCGGAGAGAGAAGCGACGTACGCACCCTGCGGGGCCACGCCCCGGAGGTGTGGGTCCCAGAAATCGCTGAAGGAGGTGAATGGCAGTTGCATTGTGATCGCAGTTTCATCTACATCGACGAGCCCAGCGGACTGCCACAGTGCAGTCAGTTGGCCCTCTCGATTCGAATGCTTTGGCCGCTGAGCGCGCACTTCGGCACCGGGATCGAGTTTGCAGGCCTCGTCCCAGAAAATTGATGATAACTCCAGCTCGTCGCGATGCCAGGTGCACGCTGAGACTGTTCCACCAGGGCGCGTCACGCGCTTCATCTCGTTCGCTGCCCGTTCAGGCTGGGGAACAAACATCATCACAAGCAGGGATAAGGTCTGCTCGAAGTGTGCGGCTGGAAAAGGAAGCTGCATGGCATCGCCAACTTTGAGGACGATGCGCGGATCGTTGAAGCGCGTACTTGCGTAGTCAATGAAGGACTGCGCGGGGTCAATTCCGACGATCTCGCTCGTGCGTGCTTTATCCGCAATCGTCTTGATCAGCGCGCCGGTTCCGCAGCCTACGTCCAGTATCCTGCCGCCGTCGCGCAATCGGGAGAATTCTGTATATAGCGGTGCCAGTCGGACGCTCCAGCGTCCCATCAGCTCCTCGTAGCCCAGCGCATTTGCAAACATCTCAGACATCGTTCCCCCCTTCCGAGCCGCGCGGAGGCACCTAACGTGCAATTGTCCGCAAGAATGACGGACTATACCTCTGCTCGTTGTTTGATATTTTCATGGAAAGTCCTTTCGGCACCCTTCCCTTAGCTGCGAATAACGATTCCGAGAGGAGCAGCATTTGTCAGCTTTGGAAATCCGAGCAGTAAATCTACACCCCGAACGTCGGCTTCGGGTCGCGATGTAGTGCTGTACATAGCGAGCCCTATGCGCAGGTAACAACTATTTGCAGAGTGTGGGGTGCGAATGGCGCTGGTCCCTATGATAGAGGGCGATCGGGGCCGGTGAAGTCTGCGCATAGTTTCCGCGCCTGAAGGATTCACAAGGATTCGAGTGAGCGACTCCGATGCTAGAAGCCGGCGCCTCTTTGCATCGAGCGAGCGGGATGGACAATGTCCTGTTGGCCTGCCGAAATGGCTTGGCCCCTGCAATTGGCTCCGGAAACTATGTCCAGCTTTACGTTGACGCCCCCGGCAAACGCCGCGCCAATTCTGGTTTGGCGCGGTAGATGTCGTTGCACCTGCACATAGTTGCGACCTGCACATAGGGGTCGACTCCTGCCCGATGGCGACGCTTGAGTCGCCCGGCAGGTATCGGCATGGGAGCGGCCATTCGCTGACTGAGGGGTTGCACCCGCTGGGCAGCAGGTCGCGGCCAGGAGCGGCCGTTACAAGTCAGCCTCGGCTGTATAACGTTCGGCTTGATGCGCGCTCGCTTCGCGGGCGTCGCTGTCCAAGCCGCGGTTAGAGAGCATTATTGTGGTGGGGCCACAACCGCGCCGCGTATCCCAGCTCTTTCGAGCGCCGCTTTGACGAGCCCCTCGGACTTCGCCTCCTCAAC
>JANNWA010000497.1:0-1603 GCA_031408275.1 Pseudomonadota bacterium | reverse complement strand
GGAACGAACGGCGCCTGATCGTCGCCGACCTCGTACAACTCGATCGGCTCGTCCAGGCCCTTAAGGCGCCAGTGGCCGTGCGATTGCGGGCGAAGCCCGTCCGGGTCCATGCATTGCCGCGCATCGGCTGACAGCAGGATCTGCCCGCCCATTGCCACCGACATCACGCGCGCGGCGGTCGCCTTGGCAATGCCCTCGACTTCGATCGGCTTGGCGCCCAGCGCGACGTCGGCCGGGCTGTTCTCCCGCAGCGTGACTGGACCGACATGTAAACCAGCTCGAGCCTTCAGCGGTGGAACGAGTTGGTTCAGCGCCTGCTGGTACGCCAGCGCGTAGCCGACCGCGTCCTCTGCACCATCAAACAGCAGCAACATGCCGTCAGTCTTGTCGATCTCACGCCCGTGCCAAACAGGCAGCAGGTCGCGTGCGGCGCGGTCATGCGCGGCCCACAGGCGCGCCATCTCCGCATCTCCGACGCGAAGCGACAGATTGGTGCTGTCGACTACGTCGGTTAGGAGCAGTGCACGCAGGTCGTTCATTGGGTACGCGTGCCGGGGATTGCCGGGCGTCGACCGGAGCGTGCTGACCCAACCTCGCGGGACGCTGGGGCCAAGGCAGGCGCCCTGGATATCAGGTCGAGGGTCTGCTTGTAGGCGTCCATTTCAGCCGACTGTACTTCAGCGATAAATCGGATGCGGGTCCGGGTCTGTGTCGGGTTTGGGGTCGCCCGATTGAATCTTTTCGCTGAATGCGCAACGCCTGCCGCTTCCTCGTCCTAGGGTGGCCCCTGTGGCACCACCAGCGATCGCAGCTTCGCATTCGGGGCCAGCATCCCATGGAACCTGATCACGCGCCGGGCGCGCCGCGACTTGCCGTTGCTGCCGTCGGTTGCTATGCTTTGCGCCATGTCGAGCGAGCAGCAGCAACTTCAGGCGGCCATCGCTGCACTCGAAGGCCAGCGCGCCGCACTCGGCGACGCGGTTGTGGAATCCCTGCTGGCGCCGGCGCACGCCAGGCTCGTTGCCTTGGGTGCACAGCGCGAGGCTGAGGCCGGGGCCCCACAAGCCTCCCAGCAACTCAGGCAAGTCACGATCCTGTTTCTCGACGTGGTCGGCTCCACCACAGTGAGCCAGCATCTCGACCCCGTGGAGATCCACGCCGTCATGGATGGCGCGCTGGCACGGTGCACCGGCGTCGTCGAGTCGCACCAGGCCAAGGTTTTGCAATACGCCGGTGACAATCTGCTCGCCGCCTTCGGTGCGGACCAGGCCCGCGAGGACGACCCCGAACGCGCCGTGCGCTGCGGCCTGGCGCTTTTGGCCGAGGGGCGCGTTCTGGGCGACGAGGTGCGCCGTGCCCACGGCCATCACGGCTTCAACGTGCGCGTGGGCATCCACACCGGTAGCGTGCTGCTGGGCGGCGGGGTGGACGCCGAAGGCAGTATCCGCGGCATGGCGGTGAATATTGCCGCGCGCATGGAGCAGACCGCACCGGCTGGCGGCCTGCGCATCAGCCACGACACCTACCGCCATTTGCGTGGCGTGTTCGATGTGCAGGCGCAACCGCCAATGCAGGTCAAGGGCGTGGACGAGCCGGTTGCCAC
>JANNWA010000496.1:0-12611 GCA_031408275.1 Pseudomonadota bacterium | reverse complement strand
CCAAGCGGTGATGTGCGCGCCGACATGGAGGCGCTGCGTGCGCTCTATGCAGGCATGCGCGGGCGCTATCCGAATTTGCAGGGGCCGGTGCGGCTGGAGATCGAGGACGCTGCGCCCTGACCCGGCCAAGCGGCCAACCATCCGCATAGTGAGCAGCCCTTTGCCACCTCTGCGCGAGGCGGCTAGACTTCGCCGTAGTTCATCAATCACGCCATCCAGCGCGGAATTTTCCGGAGGCATTAAATGATTCATTTCGTCGTGCACGACGAGGGTGACGGCGTAGGCGTCGTCGTAGTCGAGGGCATCAAAACCGGCCAGACACTGATCGGCTGGATCATGGATCAGGACAAGGAAATCCGGGTCAAGGCGAAGAACGACATCCCGATCGGCCACAAGGTGTCGCTGCGGGATTACAAGAAGGGCGACACCGTGATCAAGTACGGCGTCGACATCGGCAAGGTGGTTGCGCCGATCTCCAAGGGCGCGCACGCCCACGTCCACAACATCAAAACCAAGCGCTGGTAAGGAGCTTCCATGGCACTCAATCTTAAGAAAGCCACTTTCTGGGGCTTCAAGCGCGAGAATGGCCGCATCGGCGTGCGCAACCACGTGATCATCCTGCCGGTGGACGACCTGTCCAACGCGGCCTGCGAGGCCGTGGCGCACAACATCAAGGGCGTGATGGCGATTCCGCACCCCTACGGGCGCCTGCAGTTCGGCGCGGACCTGGACCTGCACTTCAAGACGCTGATCGGCACGGGCTCGAACCCGAACGTCGCGGCGGTGGTGGTGATCGGCATCGAGGACGGCTGGGCGAAGAAGATCGCCGACGCCATCGCCGCGACCGGCAAGCCCGTGGCGTATTTCGGCATCGAGATGCACGGCGACCACGACACGATCATGCGCGCCTCCAAGGTGGCCAAGGAATACGTGCAGTGGGCTTCCGAACTGCGCCGCGAGGAGCGGCCCCTGAAGGACCTGTGGATTTCCACCAAGTGCGGCGAGTCGGACACGACCTCGGGCTGCGGCGCGAACCCCACCGTGGGCAACGCGTTCGACAAGCTCTACCCGCACAAGACCACGCTGGTGTTCGGCGAGACGACCGAGCTTACCGGCGGCGAGCACCTCGTGGCGGCGCGCTGCCGCACCCCGGCCGTGAGGAAGAAATTCCAGTTCATGTTCGACCGCTACCAGGCGATCATCGACAAGCACAAGACCAGCGACCTCTCCGACTCGCAGCCGACCAAGGGCAACATCGCGGGCGGCCTCACGACGATCGAGGAAAAGGCCCTGGGCAACATCCAGAAGATCGGCAAGAAGTGCCTGGTCGACGGCGTGCTCGACAAGGCCGAAGAACCGACGGGCCCGGGCCTGTGGTTCATGGATTCGTCCTCGGCTGCGGCCGAGATGGTGACGCTGTGCGCGGCCTCGGGCTACACCGTGCATTTCTTCCCGACCGGGCAGGGCAACGTGGTGGGCAACCCCATCCTGCCGGTGATCAAGATCTGCGCGAACCCGCGCACCGTGCGCACGATGTCCGAGCACATCGACGTGGACGTTTCGGGATTGTTGCGCAAGGAAATGTCGCCTGACCAGGCCGGCGACGCGCTGCTGGAGTGCATGTTCCGCACCGCCAACGGCCGGTTGACTTCGGCCGAGGCGCTCGGACAGCGGCAGTTCGTGCTGACGAGGTTGTACGAGTCCGCCTGACCCTGAAATGGGGACGCTGAAGGTCCGCATCTGGCGCGGCACGGAGTCGGGAGACTTCCAGGACTTCGAAGTGCCGCGCGAGGAAAGCCAGACGGTGCTGGACGTGGTGACCCATGTCCAGCGCCACCTCGATCCGTCCCTGGCCTACCGCTTCGCCTGCCGCGTCGGCATGTGCGGTTCCTGCGCGATGACCGTGAACGGCCAGTCGCGCTGGACCTGCCGCACGCACGTGTCCAAGGTCGCGGAGGATGGGTGCCTGGAGATCGCGCCGCTGCACAACCTGCCGGTGGTCCGCGACCTCGTAACCGACATGAGCGAATTCTTCGACAAGTGGGCGAAGGCCAGGGGCCAGTTCTCCGGAACCCGCACGCGCCACGACGACTTCGAGCTGGTATCTCCTGCGGGCAAGCGGGAGGATGTCGACGCCGGCATCGAATGCATCGGCTGCGGCGTGTGCTACAGCGCCTGCGACGTGGTGTCGTGGAACCCTGATTACGCCGGGCCGGCTGCGCTCAATCGGGCATGGACGCTGGTCCAGGACGTGCGCGATGCGGCTTCGCTCGAGCGCCTGCGTGCCGTGGCGGGCGACGCGGGGGCTCACGCCTGCCACACGCACATGAGCTGCACGGAGCGCTGCCCCAAGCAGATCTCGCCGACCGCGGGTATTGCCGGGCTCAAGCGCGCGATCGCGAAAGCCGCGCTGAAGGGCGAACTTTGAGCGCCCGCGCCCAGGCGCTGCTCTGGATCGGCCAGCGCGCGAGCGCCGCGGTACTCGGGCTGTGCGTGCTGGTGCACCTCTGCACGATCATCTACGCGGTGCGCGGGGGCTTGAGCGCCGCGGAAATCCTGGCGCGCACCAAGGGCAACGTTGCGTGGCTCGCGTTCTACACGCTCTTCGTGCTTGCCGTGACGGTGCACGTGCCGATCGGGCTCCGTTCGATCCTGTCCGAATGGTTTGGGTGGCGCGACAAATCGCGTGACCTGGCGCTCTGGGTCTTCGCGGCGGTCCTCGCGACCATGGGCATGCGCGCGGTGATGGGGGTGTTTGCGTGAAGAACGATTTTCGCGCCCGCAACCATCCTGCCTATTGGGCGTTCCTCGTCCACCGGCTCTCGGGCCTCGCGCTGGCGCTGTTCCTGCCGGTGCATTTCTGGGCGCTGGGGCAGGCCATCCAGGGCGAAGCGCGCCTTGAGACCTTCCTGCGCTGGACCGACTCGCCGCTCTTCAAGTTCGCCGAATGGGGACTGGTGGTGCTGCTGGCCGCGCACCTCACCGGCGGACTGCGGTTGCTCGCGCTCGAATTCCTTCCCTGGCGCGACTGGCAGAAATCGCTCGCGGCAGGTGCGGCTGGCCTCGCTCTTGTGGCAGGATTAGCCTTCGCGCTGGCGCTTTAGGCGCGCATAAAAAAATCCAAGGAGATCCAAATGACATTGCGCACTCTGTTCGCGCTGTTCGCCGGACTGCTGCTGGCGGCGGCCGCCCAGGCCCAGCCGTGGCCGTCCAAGCCGGTGAAATTCATCGTGCCTTTCCCGCCGGGCGGGGCGACCGACATATCGGCGCGCATGATCGGGCAGAAGCTCTCCGAAATGTGGGGCCAGTCGGTGGTCATCGAGAATCGCGGCGGTGCAGGAGGCGGCGTAGGCGCGGCCGAGGCGGCGAAGGCCGCGCCGGACGGATACACGCTGTTTTTCCCCTCGGGCTCGGTGGTCACCGCGAACCAGCACATCTACGCCAAGATGAGCTATGACCCGGAGAAGGATTTCGTGCCGGTCACCAACGTCGTGAGCGGGCCGCAGGTGCTGGTCGTCACGGCCAGCGCGCCCTACAAGAGCGTGAAGGACCTGATCGACGCCGGCCGGGCCAGTCCGGGCAAGTTCACGTTCGGGCACGCGGGCATCGGCTCGCAGACGCACCTGGCGGCCGAGAACTTCGTCAATTCCGCCAAACTCAATGCCCTGTCGGTGCCCTACAAGGGCGAAGGGCCTTCCCTGATCGGCCTGATCGGCGGCGAAACCACCTTTCTCGTGACCAACCTGGCCGCGGCGCTCAGCCACATCAACGGCGGAAAACTGCGTGCGCTGGGCGTCACCAGCAAGGCCGAGGCGCCGCAGCTGCCGGGCGTGCCGCCGATCGGGCAGACGCTGGCCGGTTTCGAGAACGCGGGCTGGTTCGGCATCGTGGCACCGACCGGGACGCCGAAGGAAATCATCGAGAAGGTGTACCGCGACACCAAAACGGCCCTTGAATCCACCGAAATGAAGGCGCGCTTCTTCGCGCAGGGCATGGCGCCGGTGGGCAATTCGCCTGAAGCCTTCGGCAACGCAATGAAAGCGGAGACGGTGATGTGGGCGAGGGTCGTGCGTGAACGGAACATCTCCGTCAAGTGAAAATCGACCCGCAAACAATCGAGGACGCGGCCAAGGAGCTGTACATCCGCGCGCTGAAGCTCCTGCCGCCCGACATCAAGCAGGGGCTGGACGGGCTCGCGAAGCGCGAGACGGACGCGACCGCGCAGGGCGTGATCGGCACGATGATCCGCAATATCGCCGTCGCCGAGGGCACCGACAACCTGCTCTGCCAGGACACCGGCATCCCGATCTACAACGTCTGGATTGGGCGCAGTGTGGAAATGGACGGGCTGACCATCAAGGAGGCGATCCGCAGGGGATGTGCCCGCGCCACGCGCGAATACCCGCTGCGATCCTCGGTCGTGCACCCGGTCACGCGAAAGAACGAGCACTCGTCCTGCGGGCGGCATGTGCCGGTGATCAACTTCGACTACACGGATCGCCCCGAGACCCTCGAGATCGAGATGATCCCCAAGGGCTCGGGTTCGGAGAACAATTCCTTCCTCAAGATGGCGATCCCGGCCGACGGCGTCAATGCGGTCAAGACGTTCGTGGTGGACTGCGTGCTCGAGGCGGGCGGCAAGACCTGCCCGCCGACCATCGTAGGCGTAGGCGTGGGCGGTACCGCGGACCTGTGCGTGCACCTGTCCAAGGTGGCCGCAACGCGCCCGCTCGGTTCGCATTGCAGCGACCGTGAAGGCGCCCGGCTCGAGGAGGCGCTGTCCACGGCGGTGAACCAACTCGGTGTCGGGCCGCAGGGGCTAGGCGGGGATTCGACCGCGTTTGCCGTGCACGTGGAGACGGCAGCGACGCATATCACCATGAATCCGGTGGCGGTGAACATGCAGTGCCATTCCGCAAGGCGCGCCCGTGCGACGTTCACGCCCAAGGGGATCGAGTATGGGTACTAGGATGAAGGGTGTGTTTCTGCTGGCCCTGCTGCTTGCGTGCGCCGCGCTGCAGGCCGCCGAAGTGGCGGGCGTGAAGATCGAAGAATCCGCCCGCGTCGCGGGCGCCGACCTCAAATTGAACGGCGCGGGGCTGCGCACGCGGGCCTTCTTCAAGGTCTATGCGATCGGCCTGTACCTGCCGGACAAGCAGTCGACGGGCGCGGCAGTGCTCGCCGCCCCTGGGCCGAAGCGTGTCCACCTGCGCATGATGCGCGACGTCAACGCGGACGAGTTCGGCAAGGCGCTGGAAGGCGGCATCCAGGACAACCACAGCGAGGCCGAATTCAAGGCGCTCGCCCCGCGCGTAGCGCAGCTGGTCGCGATCATGAACGAGATCAAACAGGCGAAGACGGGCCTCGCGATCGACCTGGACTGGGTGCCCGGCAGCGGGACTCAGGTGACCATCGGCGGGCAGCCGCCGGGCAAGCCCATCGCCGGCGAGGACTTCTACCGTGCGCTGCTGCGCATCTGGCTCGGGGAGAATGCGATTTCCGCCGACCTCAAGAAATCGCTCCTCGGACAGGGAGGCTGAAATGGCGCACCACGAATTCAACATGCCGGTCAGCGAAGGCGAGGTGCGCGCACTGCGCGTGAACGACACGGTGACCCTCAACGGCACGCTCTTCGGCATCCGCGACGCGACCCAGATCCATATGTTCGACCGCGGCCGCAAGGCGCGCTTCGACATGAAGGGCCATGCGGTGATCCATACCGCGCCGAATGTAAGAAAAGTGGACAAGAGCCCGGAGTTTCCGACCGGCTATGCGCCGGTATGCATAGGCACGACCACCAGCGACCGCATGGAGCGCTTTACCAAGCCGCTGATGAAGGACTACGGCGTGCGCATCGCCATTGGCAAGGGCGGGTTGCGCGACGGTTCGGCGAAGGCCTTTGCGGATCTCGGCGGTGCGTACCTTGCTGTCATCGGCGGGGCCGCCGCCCTTGAAACCACCTGGGTCGAGGCAATCGAGGACGTCGACATGGACGACCTCAACCCCGAGTCACTGTGGAAATTCCGCGTGAAGGGCTTTGGCCCGCTGCTGGTGGCAATGGACAGCCACGGCGGTAACCTCTACACCGCCGTGAAGAAGATCGGCCAGGACCGGCGCGCCGCGGCCCTCGCGAGCCTCGGCATCAAATAGGCGCTGGCCCGGTCCGGGCCGCTCGCTTACTTCCCGCTCTTCAGCCGCGCCGCGCTCACGTAGGTGGCGTGAAACCCGTTCGGCACGCGCTGCGGCAGCAGCACGCGCGCGACCGGCCCGCGCCCGAACTCGGTGCCGCGGCAATTGAAGACCTGGATCTCCGAGCGCACTTCGCGCGGGTTCCACACGAAGCAGACCAGGTATCCGTCGTCCTCCGACTTCGGGTTGTCGGCCGGCGCGAACCCGGGCTCGTTGTAATAGAAATCCGGGCCTTCGCTCCAGGCCTGGTAGCCGCCGGTCTCCAGGTCGTATTTCACCAGTCCCGTGAAACGCGGATCCTCGTTGCCGCCCTGCGGGAAGATGATGTTGTAGGTCCAGCGGTTCTTCCTGCCCTGGTAAGCCGTGTTGATGACCGGGAATTCCGTGTTGAGCACGTCGTCGATCACACGCTCCGTCGTCCCGCCGGTGTCGAGGTTGAAGCGCCACTCCTTCAGCAGGTAGTCGCGCCGCCGGTTGCGGATGGTCTTGATCAGGCGCTGCACGTCGGGCTTGCCGTCGTCGCCCTCGTGGATGCGGTAGGGCGTGCCCACCATCACGATCTCATTGCCCTCTTCCCATGCGTTGACCGCATGCAGCATGTAGCCGGGGCTCGCCTCGAACCAGCGTAACTCGGAGGCCTTGCCGTAGCGCGGCACGATGCCGAAGCGCGACGGGATTTCCGGGTGGAACACCAGCTTGTGGCGGCCCGCCTGGAGAGCCTCGGGGTCCGGATGCAGCGGAAAGTCATGCAGAATCGTGTAGTGCTCGGTCACCGCCATGTCGTGCGGCAGCCGCGGGCCGGGCAGGTCGATGTCGATCTTGTGCTTCAGCTTGCCGGCCGCGTCGATCACGCCGTAGGTCATGTACGGCGGTTTCTTGTCGTAGTCGAAGAACAGCAGTTCGCCGGTGTGCTCGTCGGGGCGCGAGTGCGCGGATATCTTGTCGAACGCCCCGTCATAGGTAGTCGGCCCGATCGTCTCCAGCGTGTGTATGTCTAGCTGGTAGGGCTTGCCGGTCAGGTAGAACATGGTGAGCAGCTTGCCCGCGTGGAACTTCACGTCGGTGTTCGAGTTGTTCTTCAGGGGCTCGTCCGGGCGGTCGCGCCGGGGCGGCTCCTTGAGGCCCTTCCACAGCGTGTGGCCGGCGGCGATCTCCTCGGCGAGGCTGGTGGTGCGGATCCAGCGGTTGCGGTAGCTCACCTTGCCTTTCTCGAAGTACGCGGCGTGCAGCATGCCGTCGCCGTCGTACACGTGATAGCGCCACTCAGGCGGGAACCACGGGTTCGGGCCGTTCCTCACGTGGATGCCGTTGAGGTCCTTCGGCATTTCGCCGATCACCTCGAGTTCCGTAGCGGCGACCTCCTTGTCGATCGGCGCGTTCGGGCCGTTGAGGCCCGGGATGTCGTGTACCGGCAGGTCTGCGAGTTTCATGACGCCCTCCTTTAAGTCAGTCGGCCCGGAAGCCGGAGGCCTTCACGGCGTCGCGCCAGCGTTCGGTGTCGGCCTTCATCATCGCGGCGAATTCATCGGGGGAATTCGGGATCGGTTCGAGGTCTATCGCGCGCAGCCGCGCCTGCGCTTCAGTCTGCTTCAGCGCCGCGGTGAACTCGCGGTTGAGCCGCTGGACGATGGCGGCGGGGGTGCCCGCCGGCGCGAGGAATCCGGTCCACGCGTAGATCTCCATCTTCGGGTAGCCGAGTTCCTTGAACGTGGGCACCCCCGGCAGCAGCGGCGAGCGCTCCCCGGTCAGCGCGTAGGCCTTGAGCTTGCCGGCTTCCACATGGCCTTTTACCGAGGTGATGGGTACGAACGCGGTCATCACCTGCCCGCCAAGCAGGTCCTGCACCGCGGGCGGCGTGCCCTTGTAGGCCACGTGCAGCATGTCGATGCCGGCCAGCTGGTTCAGGATCACACCCGCGAAATGCGAAGGGTTGCCTGCGGTAAACGAGGCGAAGCTGGTCTTGCCGGGATTGGCCTTGGCGAAGGCGATGAACTCGGCGAGCGTGTTCGCCGCCACCGAGGTGTGGGCCGCGAATACCAGCTGGGTGCGGATCGCCGCGGTGACCGGGGTGAAATCGCGCACCGGGTCGTACGGCAGTTTGGCAAACGCATGCGGATTGATGGAGGTCATGCCCGAGGTGGAGAGCAGGATGGTGTACCCGTCCGGAGGGGAGGCCATCAGCGTCTGCGCGGCGATGACGCCCGCGCCGCCCGCCTTGTACTCGTACACGAAGGGCTGGCCGGTCACTTCCTTGAACCGGTCGCCGACGATGCGCATCACGATCTCGTTCACGTTGCCGGCCGGGAACGGCGAGATCATCCGGATCGGCTTGTTCGGGAAGTCCTGCGCAAATGCAGGTGCGCAGGCGGCTGTCGCCGCAATCAGAAAAGCGCGCGCGATCGTGCGGCGGACTCCACTTCCGTTCATGGTGTTCCTCCCTTTGGTGTTTCTTGTCGGTATTGTTTTCATTGCGTCATCCACTTCGTCAGCGCGGTGGCGAGTTCCCGTGGCGCCTCGAGCGGCGCCAGGTGGCCGCAACGCTCGAACACCACGAGGTCGGCGGCCGGGATGCGGCGTGCCATCTCCTCGTGCTGCGCCAGCGGGGTGATGCGGTCCTCGCTGCCGACTGCGACCAGGGTCGGGACGCGGATCGAGGCGAGCGTGGCTTCGCGCGCCGGGCGGGTCATGCAGGCCCTTTGATGGGCCACATAGCGCTCCACGCCGTAGTCACGCGACATGCGCGCGCGTTTTTCGGCGATTGCCGCGTCGGCGACGTGATCAGGATGGAGGAGGAAGCGGGTGAGCTTGCCGTCGATCGACTCGTAACCGCCCGATTGCGCGACTTCAATGAGTTTGCCGCGATTGGCCGCGGCATCGGCGCTGTCGCCGGTGGCCCCCGTCGAGAGCAGGGCGAGCCGCTCGATCCGGTCGCCCGCGCGGGCCGCGATGGCGAGGGCCACGTAGCCGCCGAAGGAGAACCCGGCGAGCGCGAACCTGGGCGGCGCGGTTTCGAGCAGCGCGGTGGCAATTGCATCGATGTCGTCGAGCGCGGGGTTTTCGAGCGCAGTGCAAGCGATCCCCACCGGCAGCGCGGCGCGCACCTCGTCCCAGAGCTCGGGGGTGCCGGACAGTCCCGGCAGGAGGAGCAGGGGCGCCATGCGAGTCAGGCGCCCGGTGCGGTTGCGCACGCACGGTACTGCGCGCGCAGTTCGCCAATCAGGTCGGCGGCGCTCTTCACCCGGTCGACCATGCCGATGCCCTGCCCGGCGGAGCGGATGTTCTTCCAGGGCTTGTTCTCGCTGTTCTGGCCGCGGAATTCCATGTCCTTGCGCGGCGGCAGCGTGTCCGGGTCGAGGCCCGAGGCGATGATGGTCGGACGCAGCATGCTTGCATTGGCGCCGGTGAACGCCTTGGTGACGACCAAGTCTTCGGGGCCGTAGTCGACGAGCAGTTTCTTGTAGTCCGCGTCGGCCATGCTTTCTTCGGTAGCGATGAACAGCGTACCCGCGTAGGCGAAATCGGCGCCGAGGACCTCGGCCGCGCGGATGCCGTTGCCGTTACAGATGCCTCCGGCATAGACGATGTAGCCGTCCCACCACTTGCGCACGGCCGGAACGAAGGAGAACCCCGCCATCTCGCCGGTGTGGCCGCCCGCCCCCGAAGACACGAGCACCAGCCCGTCCACGCCGCACTCGGCCGCCTTCTTCGCGAGTTTCTCGCTGTTCACATCGGCGAATACGAGGCCGCCGTAGGCGTGCACCTTGTCCACGACCCGCGCCGGGCTCCCCAGCGCCGTGATCACTATAGGCGCGCGGTATTTCACGCACAGGTCGAAGTCGGCCTCGAAGCGGTCGTTGGTGCGGTGCGTGACGATGGTGGCGGCCCACGGGCCGATGGTGCGGCCCGGATGGTCGCGCTTGAGGGCTTCGATGCCGGAAGTGATTTTCTGCAGCCAGTCCTCGAGCGCTTCTGAGGTACGGCAGTTCGGGGTCGGGAACGCGCCGACGATGCCTTCGCGGCAGGCGGCGAGCACGAGCTCGGGGCCCGAAATCAGGAACATCGGCGCGGCGATCAGGGGCAGCGAGAGCCGATGGGGAAAAGGTTTTCTAGTCACGAGTCACGACAAGGCTGACCACGGTGGTGCAGCTCCCGCCGATATTGAGGGTCTGGAAAGTCTTCGCCCCTTCCACCTGGCAGTCACCCGCGGTCCCGGTAACCTGCTTCGCCGCATCGAGCAGCATGCGCGCGCCGGTGGCGCCTACGGGATGCCCGGTGCCGATCAGGCCGCCGCTCGGATTGACCGGCAGCTTGCCGTCGTGGGCGATGTAGCCTGCTTCAATGGCTTTCCAGGATTCGCCCGGCGCGGTAAGCCCGAAGTGGTCGATGGCCATGTATTCGGTGGTGGTGAAGCAGTCGTGGGTTTCTATGCCGTCGAGCGAGTCGTGTCCGTTGATGCCGGCCCGCGCCCACGCGGCAGTGATCGCCTCGCGCACGTGCGGCAGCACGTACGGCTGGCCGCGGCTGCGCTCGAGTTTTTCGCTCATCAGAAGGCTGGCCGTGCGGTGGCCCCAACCCGAGATGTACGGCAGTTGCTCCAGTGTCCCGCCGCGGCGCTTCGCATAGGCCGCGGCGAATTCCGCCGAGGCGAGGATCACCGCCGCGCCGCCGTCGGTGATCTGCCCGCAGTCCTGCCTGCGGATGCGCCCTTCGATCACCGGGTTGGCTTCGTCGTCTTCGCGAAAGCTCGCGTCGGTAAACTTCCAGGACCGGGTCTGCGAATTCGGGTTGCGCTTGGCGTTGCCGAGATTGATTTCCGCAATCCGCCCGAGGTGCTCGTACTTGAGGCCGAAGCGCCGGTCGTACTCGTCGCCCAGTGTGCTGAACATGTAGGGCCACATGAATTTCGCGTTCTCGCCTTCGTGCCCGACCCAGGCCGCGGCGGCCTGGTTCTTCGCCGCCTGGTCGCCGTGCACGTTGCGTTCTTCTTCCGCGCCCAGCACCAGCGCGCAGCCGTAGCGGCCGGCTTCGATCTCGGCCATGGCGGCAAGCACCGCTATGCTCGAGGAGGCGCAGGCCGCTTCATGCCGGGAGGCCGGCGTGCCGTAGAACTCCGGGATGGTGGAGGCGACCATCGCGCCCAGGTGCGCCTGGTTGCGGTGCAACTCGCCGAATGCGTTGCCGACGTGGATCGTTTCGACCTCCGCGGGCTGCATGTCGCAGGCCGACAGCGCGCCGAGCGCGGTGTCGCGCACGATGGTCGAGATGTCCTCGCCGCTGCGCGACCAGTTCTTCGCGAAATCGGTCTGGAACCCGCCGAGCACATAGACCCTTTGCGCTGTCATTTCTCCCCCGTGACATGCCGAATCGAAGCCAGCGGCGACGATACGACCGATCGTGCTATTTTGCAAGCGCCGACCGGCCCGAGGTCAGGGATCCAGACGGGCGCCGCTTGCGCTGTCGAACACGTGCAACTTTTCCGGGTCGATGCGCGCGTGCACCCGCGTGCCTTCGGCGATGCGCCCGTGCACCGGTGATTTGGCGCGCAGGAGCATCCCGCCGAGGTCCAGGTCCACGATCATTTCCTCGCCGAGGATCTCGCACAGCGTGACCGTGGCAGGTAGCCCTTCGCCAGCAAGGACGACTTCCGAGGCGCGGATCCCGAGAGTGACTTCGCGCGTGCCGAGTACTGCAAGCCGCGCCGCCTCGAAAGACACGCCGCCCAGGCTCGCCCGGCCGTCCGAAAGTTTCGCTGGCAGCAGGTTCATGGGCGGGTTGCCGAGGAACCCGGCCACCTGCACGGTCGCGGGACGGCTGAACACCTCCTCGGGCGTGCCGGTCTGCACGATGCGCCCGTCCATGAAGATCGCCATCCGGTCGGAGAGGGACATCGCCTCCTCTTGGTCGTGGGTGACATAGACGGCGGTCACGTCCAGCGAGCGCTGCAGTCGCTTGAGCTCCACGCGGGTTTCGACGCGCAGCTTGGCGTCAAGGTTCGACAGCGGCTCGTCGAGCAGGAACAGCGCGGGTTTGCGCACGATCGCGCGCGCCAGCGCGCAGCGCTGCTGCTGGCCGCCCGAGAGCTGCCCGGGCCTGCGCTCGAGCAGGTGTTCGATCCGCACCCGGGCCGCGGCTTCGCGCACGGCCGGACCGATCTGCGCCGCGGGCGTCTTGATCATCCTGAGCGGGAACGCGATGTTTTCCCCGACCGTCATGTGCGGGTAGAGGGCGTAACTCTGGAACACCATCGCCACGTCGCGGTCGCCCGGCGGCAGCAGGGTCGCGTCGAGTCCGTCGAGGTGCACGAAGCCCTCGGTGGCGGTCTCCAGGCCCGCGATTATTCGCAGCGTGGTCGTCTTGCCCGAGCCTGAGGGCCCGAGCAGTGAGAAGAACTCGCCCGGGCGGATCTCGAGGTCCACATCGCG
>JANNWA010000495.1:0-1662 GCA_031408275.1 Pseudomonadota bacterium | reverse complement strand
CTGGGCGACGTTGAGCAGCGGGGAACGGACGTGGTGGTTGCTGACCTTGATGGCGCCCTCGCGGACGTAAGGCATGTGGCAGTCGGAGCAGGAGACGCCGCTGCGGGCGTGGATGCCCTGGCTCCAGAGCTCGAATTCGGGGTGCTGGGCCTTGAGGATGGAGGCGCCGCTCTCGGTGTTCTTGAAATCGGTGTGCTTCACCTCGTCGTAGTAGGCCTCGATCTGCTCGACCTTCAGGCCCTTGTCCCACGGGGTGGTGACGAGCTTCTTGTCGCCCTTGAAGTAATATTCGACGTGGCACTGGGCGCAGACCATCGAGCGCAGCTCCTGGCGGGTGGCGTCGGTGTTCGGCTCGTAGCGGCCCTGGCGGCCGTCCTTGCGCCAGCGCTCGATGCTGGGCAGGTGCGGCGTGGGGTAGTCGGAATTGGCGAGGGCGCGGATGCCGTTGAGGAAGCTGGGGCGGTTGACGCGCAGCGCCATGTTCTCGGCGTCATGGCAGTCGATGCAGGAAACCGGGTGCTGGACGAGTTTGGTGGCTTCGCTGTAGGGCATGGCGCAGACGACTTCGAAGCCCTTCTGGATCTGTTCCTCCCAGTGCTCCTTGCCGGCGGGAACGCCGGCCTTGAGGCCCTCGCTGATGTAGGTGTTGAGCGTGGAGGCGTGGCACTGGAGGCAGGCGCCGGGCTGCTTGAACTTCGTCACGCGCTCGGTTTCGCGCTGGTCGAGCAGCATGTAGGCGTGGCCGCGCTCCTCGCGGTAATCGACCCCGAAGGCGTAGCCGGCGAAGAGCCGGCGCCACACCGGGTCTGCGTCGAGGTGCTGGAACGCCTCGCTGCCGCCGTGGTTGGTGCGCTCGGTGTCCACAGTGCGCTTGTAGCTGTCGTATTGGCGCGGGTAGTTCTTGCCCCAGGTGGCGGGGTCGACGGTCTGGTCGCTGACCTCGACGACACGGAAGACGTCCTTCGTGGCCTCGGCCTTCCGGGCCACGATGTTCTGGTAGAGCAACAGCACGACGAAGGCGGCGCCGGCGGTGCCGATGAGGACCGCGATGTAGACCCAGAGGGCGAAGCCGCGCTGGCGGGTGGCGGGGGAGGTGTTCATGGGAGGAAAAAGAGGAGAGCGATCAGGAGGAGGACAGCGGGAACGGTTTTAGCGCGTCGGCCCGTGGCCGACGTCGCGGTGGCAATGGAGGCAGTCGAGCATCTTCTGCGGGTTGCCGGGGTGGGTGTTGATGCCGTCCACGATCTGTTCGTGGCAGGCGACGCAGTTTTTCTGGAGCACGGCGACGTTCTTCTGGCGGATCATGATCGGCTCGTGGAAATCTTGCAGCGTGAAACCCTTCGAGTGCCAGTAGCCGTTTTCAGCCTTTGTCAGGTATTTGCCGATGAAGTCATGGGGCGTGTGGCAGTCGTTGCAGCTGGCGACGGCGTGGTGCGGGGATTTCTGCCAGCCGTCAAACTGCTCGCGCATGATGTGACAGTTCATGCAGGCGCGCGGGTCGTTGGAGAAATAAGACAACCCGTGCGCGTAGGTGAACGTGTAGGTGCCCAGTCCCGCGACTAGGCCGGCCGTCGAGGCGATCGCCAGCAGGAGGAGGACGCGGGTCTGGAGCTTGGGAACCGACATGGGGTGCGACGCAGGAGGGCGAGTCTTGGCGTGGAT
>JANNWA010000494.1:0-9613 GCA_031408275.1 Pseudomonadota bacterium | reverse complement strand
CCGCACGGACCCCGACGGCCGGGTCTGGCCGGGCGTGGGCTCGCTCGATGCGGTGGTCGAGCGCCTGAAGCAAGCGGGCGAAAAACTCCCCGACGCCAAGGCACCGATCGCCGGGTGGTCGCTTGACCCGATCTATTACGGCGCGCGGCGCTGCACCCGCCACGACCTCGACCGGGTCTCCACTACCCGCGCCATCGGTGTGCTGCACGCCAGCGGCCACATCATGAACGTGAACAGCAAGGCGCTCGAACTCGCCGGGCTGATGCGCAAGGGCGTCGACCACCCCGGGATCCCGCTCGGGGAGGACGGCCTTCCGACCGGCGAGATGAAAGGGCCCGAGGCGATGATGCCCGTCGGCCCGCACGTGGGTTTCGACCGCGACATCCTCGCCTGTGACGAGCTCGGCCTGCGCTACTTCGCGCGCCTGTGCGTGCGCAAAGGCGTGACCACGGCCGCCGACCTGGCGAGCCTCCTGCCGCAAGATGCGGTGGACATGATGCAACGCGTGACCGGTGAAGCGGATTTCCCGGTGCGCGTGGTGTCGTTGCGGCGCATGCTGAACCTAGCACCCAAGGACCTGATCGCCCGCGCGAAGGCCCTGGGTGCGGCGAGCACGGACAGGTTGCGCCTGGGCATCATCAAGATCGTCGTGGACGGCTCGATCCAGGGCTTCTCCGCGCGGCTTGCCTGGCCGGGCTACTACAACGGCGCCCCGAACGGCCTGTGGTACGTCACGCCCGAGGAACTGCGCGCGGCGCTGGCGCTGGCGCTCGAGCACGGCGTGCAGATCCACACCCACACCAACGGCGACGAAGCCACCGAGCTCGTGCTCGACTGCCTGGAGGAAGCGCTCGGCAAGCACCCCGCGCGCGACCACCGGTTCACGATCCAGCACGGCCAGCTCGCGACCGCGGCCCAGTTCCGGCGCATGAAGGCCCTGGGCATGTGCGTGAACCTGTTTCCCAACCACCATTTCTACTGGGGCGACCAGCATTACGCGACCACCGTCGGGCCTGAGCGTGCCGAGCGCATGAACGCGTGCGCCACGGCCTTGGCGAATGGCGTGCCGCTCGCGATCCACTCGGACGCACCGGTCACCCCGCTCGGCCCGTTGTTTACCGCATGGTGCGCGGTAAACCGCCTCACCGCGAGCGGCCGCACGCTCGGAAGTGAGGAAAAAATCGGGGTCGGAGTCGCTTTACGCACGATCACGCTCGGCGCGGCGTACACCCTCAAGCTCGACCATGAGATCGGCTCGATCGAATGCGGCAAGCGCGCCGATTTCGCCGTGCTCGAGGACGATCCCCTTGCGATCGCCCCCGAGCGCCTGAAGGACGTGCGGATCTGGGGCACCGTACAGGGCGGGCGCGTGTTCCAGGCCCCTCCCGCGCCTTGAACACGCATTGAATACCCCGACGCCGGTCAGCGTCGTCGGCGGGTATCTGGGCGCCGGCAAGACCACACTGGTCAACCACCTGCTGCGCAACGCGCGGGGCCTGCGGCTGGCGATCCTCGTCAACGACTTCGGCGCGCTGGCCATCGACGCCGACCTGATCGAAGCAAAATCGGATGCCCTCATCAGCATCGCGGGCGGTTGCATCTGCTGCTCGTTTGGCAGCGACCTGATGGGCGCTCTGATGACCCTCGCGAAGCGCGTCCCGGCCCCCGATCACGTGCTGATCGAGACCAGCGGCGTGGCCATGCCGGGCCTGGTCGCGCGCTCCGCGGCGCTGATTCCGGCTTTCTCGATCGACAGCGTTGTCGTGCTCGCCGATGCGGAAACGGTGCGGGCGCGCGCGTCCGACCGCTACATGGGGGACACGATCACGCGCCAACTGGGCGAGGCGGACCTGGTGGTACTCAACAAGACCGACCTCGTAGCTGCCGATGAACTGGACTCGCTTCGCGCGTGGATGACGCGCGAAGCGCCGTGTGCACGACTGATCGAAGCGGTTCGTGCGGAGGTGCCGGCAGAAGTGATGTTCGGCCACGGGCATGCACCGGCCGGTTCGGATGTGCTGTCTCCCGGTGCGATCCGGCCCATCGAGGACGCAGGGGCACTCTACGAGAGCGCGAGCTTCACACCGGCCCAGCCGCTTGACGTCGAGGCGCTTGCCCGCGCACTTGCGCTCCCCGAGTGCGGCCTGGTGCGCGCCAAAGGCGTGCTTCGCGACGCCGACGGGTCACTCAAGACGCTCCACGTCGTCGGCGCGCGTTTCGAGGTGGTGCGCTACTCCGGATCAGGGGAAATCGAGACCGGCATCGTCTGCATCGGCCTGCGTGGCCGCTCCGATCGCGCTGCGATCGAAGCGGGTCTCGCGTGCAGTGCCGCGCTCCGTGCGTAAAGCTCAGCTCACCGAAACTTCGGCCTCGCCGCGCGTCTCGTAGATGTGGGGCGCCAGGCCGCGGTCGCGAATCGCCTTGCCGAGCTTGTCGCGCAGGAACGCGCTGGTGGTAAAGCGCGTGATGTTCCCGTAATAAGTCTTCGACATGTATTCCACCACGCCGGCATAGGCGTCCATCGCCGCTTCCTCTATCTGGAACCCGTCGTAGTTGACGACGACGCTGACCTTGCGCCCGATCTCCTTGCACCTGCGCTCCACCGCGTCCTGCACGTCCTGCGCGTCCTTCGGCGTGCGCAGCTTGAGGCCCTGGAAATTCAGGAACAGCATGTTGCGCCCGGCGTTGTAGGAAACCCGGTCGAGCAGCGAGATCGACAGGAGGCTGTCCTTGAGCCCCATCGGCTCCGGACGGAAGATGCGCACGTCCATCAGGGCCGGCGTGCCGATGATCGGCCGGAACGCCATGTAGGGCAGGATGTCGCGTTCGATGTCCACGCCCGGCGCCACCTCGGTTAGTTCCAGCCCCTTGGCCGTGAGCGCCAGCACGCAGCGCTCCGTGACGTAGAGCACCTTCTTGCCGTTCCTGGCCGCGTTCTCTCCGCTGAAGGTCACCTGCTCGATCTTCTCGACGAATTTCTTGTGCTTGCCTTCGTTCAGGATCCTGAGCTTGCCGCCTTCGAAGGCGACTTTCAGCCCGCCGGCGGTGAAGGTGCCGACGAAGATCACGATGCGGCTGGTCTGGGTGATGTTGATGAAGCCGCCGGCGCCCGCGAGCTTCGGCCCGAAGCGGCTGACGTTGATGTTCCCTTTGGCATCGCATTCCGCCAGGCCCAGCACGGCGAGGTCGAGGCCGCCGCCGTCGTAGAAGTCGAACTGCTGGTTCATGTCCAGCTGTGCCGAGGCGTTGGTGGAGGTGCCGAAATTGAGTCCGCTGCCCGGCACGCCGCCGACGATGCCGGGTTCGGCGGTCAGCGTCATGTAGGGCAGCAGCCGCTCCTCGGCGGCGATGCTGGCCACGCCCTCCGGCATGCCGATGCCGAGGTTGACCACTGCATTGGGCATCAGTTCGAAGGCCGCGCGACGCGCGATCACCTTTCTTTCATCGAGCGGCAGCGGCGCAACGGCGTCCAGCGGCACACGCATCTCGCCCGACAGGGCGGGGCTGTATTGCGTGCCGTAGGTCTGCCAATGATGCTCGGGCCTGGCCACTACGACGCAATCCACGAGGATGCCGGGCACCTTGACGCGTCGCGGCAGCATGGCCCCGGCCTCGGTCACGTATTCCACCTGGGCGATGACCACGCCACCTGAATTGCGGACCGCCATGGCAATCGCCAGCACATCCTGGGTCAGCGCCTCGCGATCCATCGAGAGGTTGCCGGCGGGATCCGCGGTCGTCGCGCGGATGAAGGCGACATTGGGCTTGGGCGCCTTGTAGAACAGCATTTCGCGCCCCGCCAGGGTTGTCACCTCGACCAGGTCCTCGGTGGTGCGGGCGTTGATCTTCCCACCATCCAGGCGCGGGTCGACGAAGGTGCCCAGGCCGATCGGCGAAACGTTTCCGGGCATGCCGGCCGCGACTTCGCGATACATATGAGAGATGACGCCCAGCGGCAGGTTGTAGGCCTCGATCTTGTTCGCCATCGCCAGTGCGCCGAGCTTGGGCACCAGGCCCCAGTGCCCTCCGATGGCCCGCTTGACCAGGCCCTCGTGCGCGAGCCGGTTGAGGCCCTGGTCCTTGCCGTCCCCGGGACCGCCACCGAAAAAGAGCGTCAAGTCGCGCGGCGCGCCGGTATCGGCAAAGCGCTTTTCGAGCGCCACCGCCAACTCATCGGGCACGCCGACGAGGCCGAAGCCCGAGAAGACCAGCGTGTCGCCGTCGTGTACCAGTCCCACCGCCTCTGCGGCGGAAACGATCTTGTTCTTCATGATTGCCTCCTCTTCAATTCACCCTCCGCGGCCGGCTGTCGGCGGCCGCCCGGACAGGCTTCATGCCATGATGTGCAGTCCCGCGTCGACGTAGATGACATCCCCCGTCATGCCGCTGGACGCGCCGCCGGCCAGGAAGGCGACCACGCGGCCGATCTCGCCGATGTCGACCAGGCGCTGGCCCGGCGAGCGGGTGACCGCCATGTCGATGAGTTCGTCAAAGTGAGAGATTCCGCTGGCGGCGCGGGTCTTCAGCGGGCCGGGCGATACCGCGAACACGCGGATCCCGCTCTGGCCCAGTTCGCGGGCGAGGTAACGCACCGACGCCTCCAGCGCAGCCTTGACCGGGCCCATCAGGTTGTAGTTTTCGACAACCTTGTCGGCGCCGTAGTAAGTCATGGTGAGCAGCGTGCCGCCGTTCTTCATCAACGGCTCGGCATGGTGCGCCATCTCGATGAACGAGTGGACGGAAACCTGCATCGCCTGCAGGAAGCCCGACTGCGAGCAGTCCACGACGCGCCCATGCAGGTCGTCGCGCGGGGCGAAAGCGATCGAGTGGATCACGAAGTCCAACACGCCCCACTCGTCCCGGATGCGGTCGAACACGGCCTGCATCTGGCCCGGCTGCGCGACGTCGAGCGGCATCAGAAGCGAAGCATCGATCTGCCGGGCGAGCGGTGCGACGTATTGCTTCGCCTTTTCGTTGAGGTAGGTCAGTGCGATGTCAGCGCCGAATGCGCGCAGCTTGGCGGCACAGCCGAAGGCGATGCTGTCGGCGTTGGCCACGCCGATCACGAGGCCGCGCTTGCCCTTCAGCATGTCGCCGACGCGCGAATTCTCCTCCCAGACTTTCGGCAGCGGATCGACGGACTTGCGTTCGGCAGCCATGCTGGCTCCTTTTGTATGGGTTGATTGCAAAGGTCGCGTCAGGCGCTTGCCCGCACCTTCGGTGCCGCCCGGGGCGCGTCCGTGACCCCGAGGACCGCCCGGATCTGGTCGAAGGTATTGCGCGTGTCATCGCTCATGTCCTGCGTGGATCCCAGCACGTACTCGCACTTCTCCACGGCCCGCACGCGATCGGCCTGGTCCGGCATGAGCAGCGGCAGCGTGGCCACCGCCTGCTCCGGCTCGAACTCCACGACCATTCCCTGCTGGTGGATGATGCGGGTGCGGGCGACCTCTCCGAGGGACGCGAAAGGCTCCTGCCCCGTCAGCATCTCGTTGGAGCGTTCCAGCCGGTCGCGGCGCACGGCCTTGCGCGAGCGCGCAAGCAGGATGAGCATGCGGATGACTGCGACGGGGAAATTGCCGCGCTCGATCTGGGCCAGGGCCTGGCGCACTTCGGGGATGGCGCGCAGGTCGGTGCCGGCCACCTGGCTGATGCGCGCCCGTTCGGCCGAGCCGATCGAGCGCATCAGCGGCGAGGAATAGACCGTATAAAAGCAGGTTTCGATCCAGGCGTCGCGCATGTCGCGCGCCGCGTCGAACCAGGCGGTGACCAGGTCGGCGCCCGCCTTTTCACACTGGCGGAACGGGTTGTCGGCCGGCGCCTCGACGCGATTGGCGCGTACGTTTTCGGCCATCGCCGCAACCGGCGCCAGCATCGGGTTGCGGTCGCTCATCAGGTAGCGGCGAATGCGCAGCGGGTGTGTGTTGACGCGCCACTTTGCGGTGGCCTCGTTGCTCACCGCGCGCACCAGCGGCCGCGCGGTCAGGCTGTAGACCTCGGCGCCCAGCTGCGACAGGCGCGATACCGCAGCGAACGCCTTCTCGTCGTCCCGCCCGCTGTCCAGCGCGAGGATGTCCTTGATGCCGCGCTCCTCGAAGGCGATCGAGAAACGCTTGTCGAGCCCCTCCCCGGACTCGTCCACGATCATCATCTCGTAGAGCCCCGGCGCCATCGACTCGATGGCCTTCAGCGTCGAGACGATCTCCTTGTGCTCCTTGTTCGCCACCGCGGCCGAAACGAAGATGCCCAGGTGCCCGATGCTGTCGTGGACCGTGTACACGATCCGCTGCCCGCGGGCCTTGATCTCGTTCACGTTGGAATAGATGTCGGTAATCCAGTTCAGCGCCTGCGCGGGCGGGGTGATGTTGTCGCCATGCGAGGCGAAGACGATCACCGGCGCGCGCACGTTGCGCAGGTCGACGTGCATGCGGCTGTCGAGCAGCGCGCCGCCGCGGGCGAGCCGGTTGCCGACGAACAGGTTGTCCACGATCCAGTGGATCTCGCTCTCGTTCATGAAATAGAACCCCGACCACCACCGCTCGAACTCCAGATAGCGCTCGGACTGCTTTTCGGTGCCCGCAAACACGTCGTAGTATTTCTGCCACAACGCGTTGCCCGGGTTGAGGTTCTCGAAGTTCTCGACCAGGTTCGCGCCGTCGAACTGGCCATTGCCGAGGTCGGCCATCATCATCGCCGGCACCACGCCGCCGCACAGGCCGCCGAAATAGCGCAGCGGATTCTTGCCGCGCTTGCCCGACCAGTAGGACAGCGGCGTCCCGTTCACCACGATCGGACCGGTCAGGTCGGGGTTGGTGGCGGCCAGCAGCATCGCGGCCCAGCCGCCCTGGCAGTTGCCGATGACCACCGGTTTCGGGCTGTCGGGATGGCGCCGCTGCACCTCACGCACGAAGTTCGCCTCGGCGCGTGTCACGTCGGCCAGCGTCTGCGTCGCGGTCGGGTGGGTAGTGAAGATGCAGAAGTACACCGGATGCCCGGCGTGCAGGGCGACGCCGACCTCGCTTTCGCTCTTGAACCCGCCGATGCCCGATCCGTGGCCGGCGCGCGGATCGATGATGATGTACGGCCGGGCGTTCTCGCGCACCTTGACGCCCTCCGGCGGGCGGATCGCGACCAGGGAATAGTTCACCGGACGCTCGAGTTTCGCGCCATCGACGATGACGTCGTAGTCGTAAGCGAGCACGGGCGGGCAGCCTTCGAGCTCATGCTGCACGAAAGTGTTTCCGCGCCGCCGCATGGTGTCGATGAATAGCACCCAGCGTTGCCAGGCGTCGGCCAGGTAGGCCGGCAAGTCGCCCGGCTTCATGCTTTCGAGGCCGCTCGCGGCGGTGCGGGCCGCGGCGCTGTGCTGCTCATTGAGCCGCTGCAGGGTTTGCTGCGCGGCGTTGGCTTGCAGGGTCGTGATCTCGGCCAGGTCCTTCGCGTAGGTTCCCGCGTTCTGGGCCCCAGCGGCCATCTCGCGGGCCACCGTCTTCATGTCGGCCATGGCCTCGAGATTTCCCGGGCTCAGCATGTCCGTGGCCGAAAAGGGCTGAATCCGTTCAGATTCCACTCGGGCGTTCATGGTGCATTTCTCCACTAAGGTTGGATCGCATCGGAAGGTGTGGCAGTACTTTGGTCAGCTCGGCGGTATGCCGGGCGATCATCCATTCTTCGTTGGTCGGCAGGACGAGCGCGGTCAGGCGGCTGCCGGGCCGCGAGATCACGGTCGCAGCTGCGGCGTTCGCACCCGCGTCGAAATCCAGTCCCAGCCAGGCAAGTGCCATGCAGACTTTCTCGCGGACCGGCGCCGCATGCTCGCCGATGCCGCCGGTGAACACGAGGGCGTCTATCCCGCCGTTCACGGCGATGAGCGCCCCGGCCTCGCGCACCACGCGATGGCAAAAGAGTTCGACGGCCTCGCGTGCCTCGGGCAGCGGGCTGACCAGCAGCTCCCGCATGTCCTGCGAGATGCCGGAAACGCCGAGCAGGCCCGACTGCTTGTAGAGCAGGGTCTCCAGAGCCTTGGCATCCATGTGGTGGTGTTGCATCAGGTAAAGGAGCACGCCCGGATCCAGGCTGCCGGTGCGCGTGCCCATCATGAGCCCGTCGACCGCGGTGAATCCCATCGAGGTGGCGCGGCTCTTGCGCCCTTGCATGGCGCACATCGAGGCGCCGTTGCCAAGGTGGGCGACGATCACCTTGCCGTCGGCCCGCGCGCCCAGGTGCTGCGGTAGCACGTCGGCGATGTACTCGTACGAGAGGCCGTGGAACCCGTAGCGGCGCACCCCTTCGGCCGTGATCCAGCGCGGCAGCGCGAAGATCTGTGCCAGCGGCAGCTGCGTGCAGTGGAACGCGGTATCGAAGCACGCGATCTGCGGCACGGCCTCCAGGGTGGCCGACATGGCTTCGATCCCGGCGACATTGTGGGGCTGGTGCAGCGGCGCGAGCGGGACATAGGATTTGAGCGCCTCCAGCACCGCGGCGTCTACGCGGACCGGCTGCGAATACTTGGTGGCGCCATGGACCACGCGGTGGCCGACCGCAACGATGCGCCGGCCCGACTCATGGTCGTGCAGCCAGTCGACGAGGAAGGCGAGCGCCGCGCGGTGCGGCGCGTCCTGCGCGAGCGGCAGGTCGACGTCGTCCAGGCGCTTCCCGGCCTTGTCCCTGACCTTGATGTGGGGCCGCGCGCCGATGCCGTCGATCTGCCCGGCCAGTTCGGGCGTGCTGGGCACGGCACCCTCCCTGGCGAACAGCGCGAACTTGATCGACGACGAGCCCGCGTTGATGGTGAGGATGCCGTCATCCACGATTCGCCCCTTGCGTCGCGCCTGCCAGCAGGATGGCGAGCGCGCACGAGGTCAGCCGCGCGCGCACGCTGTCGGCGCGGCTCGTCAGCACTATCGGGACTTTCGCCCCCAGGACTATGCCCGCGGCGTCGGCGTTCGACATGAACGTCAGCTGCTTGGCGAGGATGTTGCCGGAAACGAGGTCGGGCACCAGCAGGATGTCGGGATCACCGGCTACCAGGGAGGTGATGCCCTTGATCGCGGCGGCCTCGCGGCTGATCGCGTTGTCCATCGCCAGGGGCCCGTCGAGGATCGCGCCGGTGATCTGCCCGCGGTCGGCCATCTTGCACAGCGACGCGGCCTCCATCGTCGAGATGATCTTGTCGTTGATGTTCTCCACCGCGGAGAGAATTGCGACTTTCGGCAGGGCGATGCCAAGCGCATGCGCGAGGTCGATCGCGTTCTGGCAGATATCGGCCTTCTCCGCGAGCGTCGGGGCGATGTTGATCGCCGCGTCGGTCACCATCAGCGGCTTGTGGTACGTGGGCACGTCCATGAAGAACACGTGCGACAGGCGCCGCGCAGTCCGCAGGCCGATTTCCCGCCGCACGACGGCGGCGAGCAGCTCGTCCGTGTGCAGGCTGCCCTTCATCAGGATGGCCGCCTCGCCGGAGCGCACCAGCGCAACCGCCTTTTCGGCGGCGTCGTGGCTGTGCTCCGCGTTGACCAGGCGCACGCCGTTGAGGTCCACCCCGGCCGCCTCGGCCGCGGCGCGGATCTTGTCCAGCGGGCCGACCAGGATCGGCTCAATCATGCCCGCCTGC
>JANNWA010000493.1:0-11094 GCA_031408275.1 Pseudomonadota bacterium | reverse complement strand
TCAACATGGTCGAGCAGCAGATCCGCCCCTGGGAGGTGCTGGATCAGGACGTGCTCGACCTGCTCTATGCCGTCCCGCGCGAGGACTTCGTGCCTCCGGCCTACAAGAACCTGGCATTCACCGACATGGAAATCCCGATCGGCGAGGGTGAACGCATGATGCCGCCCAGGATGGAAGCGCGGATCCTGCAGGAACTCGGAGTGAAGAAATCGGATCATGTCCTCGAGGTCGGAACCGGCAGCGGCTACCTCACCGCGCTCCTTGCGCACCGGGCCGCGCACGTCCATTCGGTTGAAATCAAGGGCGGGCTGGCCGGATTTGGCCGGGGAAACCTCGACCGGCACGGCGTGGACAACGTCACCCTCGAAGTCGGGGACGCAGCGCGCGGCTGGCCGGGGCATGCCCCCTACGACGTAATCGTGCTGACGGGTTCCACCCCAGCGTTCCCGTCCGGAATCCTGGCCCAGCTCGCGCCAGGAGGGCGGCTGTTTGCGATAGTGGGCGATGCGCCCGCGATGGTCGCAAAGTTGGTCACCTGCACTGCGCCAGGCAGCTTCGCGAGCGTCGAGCTCTTCGATACGGTCATCGCCCCGCTGGTCAACGCCGAGCGCCCGTCTCGATTCGATTTCTGAACATGAAGCACATCGCACCCGTCGATCTCAAGGCGCGTCTGGCCGCAGGCGAAAAGCTGCAGTTGCTGGACGTGCGCGAGAATTGGGAGTACGAGACGGCCCGCATACACGACTCGCTGCTGATACCCATGGGCCATGTTGCAGCCCGCATTATCGAGCTGGATCCAGCCGCTGAAACTGTCGTGATCTGCCATCATGGCGGGCGGAGCCTGCAGGTCGCCGGGCTGCTCGAACGCCAGGGATTTTCCAGCGTAATCAACCTGACCGGAGGGGTCGATGCGTGGGCCCGGACGGTTGACCCTTCGATGCCGGTTTACTGAATCTCAGAAAAGTCCGCCCATGAAATCTCGCCTCTGGAGTGCCTTTGCATTGATTTTGGCGGCCGCGCCCGCGCTCCTGCCCTCGGGGGCGCGCGCCGAGGACCTTCTGCAGGTCTTTCGCGATGCCCGCAGCTACGACGCCCAGTACAGTGCCGCCCGTTTTGCCCTTCAGGCGGGGCTGGAAAAGCTGCCCCAGGGGAGGGCATTGCTGCTGCCCACAATCGGGCTCACCTCGAACTTCACCCGCACCTACCTCGACGTCGACGGCCGCGGCACCAATCCGGCGCCTGCCACAACCCGTATGTTCAGCGGGGCCACTTATCAATTCACGCTTTCCCAGCCGATTTACCGGCCGCAAAACAACACCCAGTACTCGCAGGCCGAGTATCAGGTAAAACAGGCCGAAGCCGTTTTTGGCCAGGCGGCGCAGGACCTCGTCGTGCGCGCGGCGCAGGCGTATTTCGACGTCCTGTCGGCAGGCGACACGCTGGCGTTGGTTCGGGCGCAAAAAGCCGCGATTTCCGAGCAGCTGGCGCAGGCCAAGCGCAACTTCGAAGTCGGCACCGCGACGATCACCGACACGCACGAAGCGCAGGCCCGTTACGATCTCAGCACCGCGCAGGAAATATCCGCGTTGAACGACCTGGAGGTAAAGCAGCGCACCCTGCAGCAGATCACGGGAAAGGCCTATGACAAGCTCAGGCCCTTGCGCAACGACGTGAAGCTGTCCCCGCCCATCCCGAACAGCATGCAAAGCTGGGTCGAGATTGCAGAAAAACAGAGCTTCGCGGTGCTGATCCAGGAAGCGGTCAGCGAGATCGCGAACCTCGAAATCAAGCGCACGAACTTGGCCAACTATCCCACGCTTGACGTGGTCGCCAACATCGGCCAGACCAACAACATCGGCGGAACAAACGTTTCCTTGGCGAGCAGCATCATCACTCCGGCCTCGCTCGGCGTTCAGTTCGCGATGCCCCTGTACCAGGGCGGGGCGCTCACCTCGCGCGAAAGGGAGGCGGCGGCGAATTACGAGCGGGCTAAGCAGGAGCTCGAAAATGCGCGCCGGGCCAGTGCCCTCTCGTCGCGCCAGTCCTATCTCGGAGTGATCAACGGCATTGCGGCCGTGTCGGCACTGGAGGCCGCGCTGGTATCGAGCCAGAGCGCCCTCGACTCAAACAAGCTGGGCTACGAAGTCGGGGTGCGCATCAACATAGACGTCCTGAACGCTCAGCAGCAGCTGTTTTCCACGCGCCGTGACCTTGCGGTAGCGCGCTACAACACGATCACCAACTACCTGAAACTGAAGGCCGCTGCCGGCAGCCTCAAGGAAGAAGACCTCGAAGAGGTAAACAAGGCGCTGCAGTTCTAACGCCGCAGGATATTCGCGATCGCGGCGAGGTGCCTTGCGGTCGCTCCACGATGGGCCGCACAAAGCGCCACGCCCGCGGCGCCCATATCCGCCCTGCGCTTGGGGTCCCCGAGCAATGCGAGCGCCACATCGGCGGCGGCATTCTCGCTGGCAACCTGGATCGCTGCTCCCGCGCCCACCGCCAGGCGTACGGCCTCGGTGAAATTGTGCACGTAGGGGCCAATGACTACCGGCACGCCGATGGCGAGCGCTTCGATGAGGTTTTGCCCGCCGAAAGGCCGCAGGCTACCGCCGATCACCGCCACATCCGCGGCCGCGTAGTACGCCGGCATCTCCCCCATCGTATCGCCCAGCAGCACGTCCGCCGCCGCCACCGAATCCCCCAGGCTGCGTCGCGCAAGCTTCAGCCCCGCCGCTGCGATGAGGGATGCGACTGCCTGGAACCGCTGTGGATGGCGCGGGACGACGATCAGGAATATGCCGCCCCCGACGCGATCACCGAGCGCATCCAGCAGCAGGTCCTCTTCCCCCTCACGCGTGCTGGCCAGCAAAATAACCTGCCGGTGATCCAGCGACCGCTTCAGCGTCGCCCCTGCAGAGAGCAACGCAGGATCCGGCACAACGTCGAATTTCAGATTCCCTGCCACGCTGACCTGGTGGGCGCCAAGCGATGCGATCCGGTTCGCATCGGCCTCGGTTTGCGCGCAGACCGCCGACAGGCTTTCGATTGCCGGTCGCGTCAACCCGGAAAACCGGCGGTAAGCCCGCTCCGAGTCCTGGGACATCCGCGCACTGGCGAGCACGACAGGCAGCGAACGGCTACGGCACTCTGCGAGCAGGTTGATCCAGATTTCCGTTTCCATCAGCACGCCTAGGCGGGGTGCGAAGTGATCGAGAAACCGTCGCACTGCGAATGGATAGTCGTACGGCAGGAACGCGGCCAGCACGTTTGTACCGAAAGCCAGGTCGATGGCGTCGCGCCCGGCCGCGGTCATGCAAGTGACAAGCACAGTGTGATCGGGATACTCCGCGCGCAAGGCGTTGACCAGGGGTACGCTTGCGCGCACCTCGCCCACCGACACGGCGTGCACCCAGAGCAGGGGCCCGTTTGCCGTGGCTTTGTACTGGCCGAATCGTTCGCCAATTCCCTTGGCATATCCGGGCTCGCGCTTCGATCGCCACCATAGCCGGAGCGCGATCAGTGGAAGGGCCACCCACAGCAGAATCGAGTAGCCTGCGCGCAGCATCAGCCCATTGCCTCAAGGGCAGCCAGCGCTGCCTGCGCCGACGGGACGCGCCCCGGACCGCCCAGGTTGGCAACCTTGGCACTTCCGTGCAATCCGGTCAGTGCCGGCTCGCTGGCACAGTACAGTCCGATGGCGGGCACGCCGAGCGCCGCCGCAAGATGCGCGAGGCCGGTGTCGACGCCGATCACCGCCTTTGCATCTTTCATCAGACCCGCTATCTCGCCCAGAGACATCGCCTGCGGCACCATTCCGGCGCCAGCCGCGGCCACAATCCTGCTGCATCGTGCGTACTCAACCGCGCTGCCCCAAGGCAACAGACTCTCGCAGCCGCGCGCCGCGAGCGACCGGATCAAAGCGACCCAATACTCCTCGGGCCAGAGCTTGTCCGGGCGGCTGGTCATGCTGAGCAGGACGCAAAAGGGCTTTTGCATCGGTATCGGGTTGCTCGCCCGCGGAACCAGGCCGTAGTCGCATCCCTCTGCGTGCGCCACACCGAGCGCGGCCGCAGCAAGCACCCGGTTCCGCTCCACCGCATGCATGTCGCGCGGCACCGAGTGCCTCACGTCATAGAAGCGGCTAGCCAATGGCTCGCGTGCGCTTGCGGAATCGAAACCATGCCTGACGCCACGCGCGGCGACGGCGACCAGCGCGCTCTTCACCAATCCCTGGCTATCGACCACCAGATCGTATTCTTCTTCGCGCAGGGCGCGCCGGAAGGCCAGCACCTCCCGCCAGGTTGACGCGCGAAAAAAGCTCGACCTCCACCTTCGCACGGCTACCGGGATCGCGTGCCTCACCGCGGGGTGCATCGACACGATCTCCGCAAATATTTCCTCGACCACCCAGTCGATCACCGCTTCCGGAAAGCGGCGGCGAACATCGCTGACCGCAGGGCAGTGGTGGATGACATCGCCGAGCGAAGACGTTTTGACGAACAGGATCCGCATGGCGCCCGACGCAGGAGAGGGAGAAAACGCCGCGCCGCGCTTCACAGGGTCGAACCCCGGTCGTGGGCTAAAATGCGGCTTGCAACCTCGGAAGATTATACGGGATAACCTCTTGGCCGATCACCCGCGCGCCCTCCTCTCGGCAGTGCTCATCACCCGGAACGCCGCGGACCAGCTCGAGCCGTGCCTCTCTTCGCTCGCATTTTGCGACGAGATCGTCGTCGACTCCGGAAGTTCGGACCGGACATGCGAGATCGCGCGGGAATTCGGCGCTCGGCTGGTCGAAAAGGAGTGGCTCGGCTTCGGCCGGCAAAAGCAGTATGCAGTCGACCAGGCGGACCACGACTGGGTGCTCTGCATCGACGCGGACGAGCGCGTGTCGCCGCAACTCGCAGCCAGCATAGCGCGCGCGATGGAAGGACCCGTTGCTACGGTCTATCGAATGCCCCGGCGCAACCGGTTCCTCGGCAGGTGGCTGCGCCACGGGGAGGGTTATCCGGACTGGAGCGCGCGCCTGTTCGACCGCCGCTCGGCGAGGTGGAGCGACGATCCCGTGCACGAGAAGGTATTTTACGCAGTCACACCGGGTACCCTGCAGGGCGACCTGTTGCACGAATCGGCGGAAAGCCTGCGCGACTACCTCGAAAAACAGAATCGCTATACGACGCTGGCCGCCCAGGACCTTTTCGAACGCGGCCGTTCGGCCACGGGCCTCCACCTGGTTGTCAGCCCTCTCGTGCGCTTCATCAAGTTCTACGTGTTCAGGCTGGGATTCCTCGACGGGCTGCCCGGGCTCGCGCATACGGTGATCGGCTGCATGAACAGTTTCATGAAGTACGCCAAACTCCTCGAGCTTACCCGGCTGAAGGGCAGGACAGGCTGACCTGTCCGTGAGCGCAAGCGCAAAGAATGGAGCGACGATGAACAGCCTTCAAGGCTCAACGGAGATTCTCGCCTTTCACGACGCGTGCCACGCGACGCCGGGCTGGGCCAAGGAATGGCCTCAGCAGCACGCATCCGGCCTCTGGCAATGCATCGAACTGAATCACCGCTGCAACTGCCTGCTGTGGGACGAAGAGGACCTTGCGCGCAGAAAACAGGTCCCAGACACCGAGATCGCGGCCAACAAGCGTGCGATCGACGGCTACAACCAGAAAAGGAACGATGCCGTCGAACGCATGGACGAAGCCTTGCTCGAGGGCCTCGCCGGTACGCAACGCAAGGCCGGCGCGAGGCTTAACTCGGAGACTGCGGGCTCAATGATCGACCGCCTTTCCATCCTGAGCTTGAAAATCCACCACATGCGGTTGCAGACCCGGCGCAACGACGTCGACACGGCGCATATCGAAAGCTGCACCGCACGTCTCGACCGCTTCCTGGAGCAACGCCGCGACCTCGCCGGTTGCCTCGACCGGCTGCTCACCGAGGCGGCGCGGGGTGATGCGTGGTTCAAGGTCTACCGGCAGTTCAAGATGTACAACGATCCTGCCCTGAACCCAGCGATGTACGAAGAAAAGGGCAAACCGGGCCTAGCCTGACAGCCCCTGCGGCCTCACATACGTTTCCACCAACCGGCCGATGATTGGCAGGACCTGTTCATCGCATAGCTCCGCGACCGTCCTGTCTGCCTCAAGATAGAACGCCCTCACGCCGAAAGGGCGCCAATTGTCCGGATGGGGTGAAACTTCGGTTTCGGCAAACAGCGCAAGTACCCCTGCGGGGCTCACCGAGGCCAGATGGGCAATGCCGCCATCCGGGAACACCGCGGCGCACGCCTGCCACACGACGCCCAGTGCGGCCAGAACGCTATCCTCATGACGAAATGGGTGCAGGTAATCGGGGCGATCTTTCAGGAGTTCGGGCACGATTTCATCGTCACCCGGGTAAAGGCGATTTTCGCTGACCCCCGGCTGCCACATCAGCACAGTGTCCATGCCATATCGCTGCTTTACCGCCGCCGCCCAATTCAGTACCTGTTCGCGCGTGGGTTTTCGTTTTGCTTTGCGCGCGTTCAAACCAATGACAATGAACCGGCCGCCGACCAATCCCTGCTCCGCCACCCACTTCGCTCCGTACTCCTTCCATTCGCACGGCAGATCGTATTTCGGCCAGATCGGAGCTGAAGGTAGCGGAACGCCTAGCGGACTGAGGAGGCGCAGGTTGGCCTCGACCTCGTGAACACCTCGGTCAAGCGTCTGTGGATCGGTCAACCCTCGATATGGTGCCGACCCGTCTGAATACGCGATCGTACGTATGGCCCCCAGTCCGAGAATGCGGCGCACAGCCCTGGGCGAGGCCAATCCGCCCGCCGCAATCGCGAAGTCGAACCGTTCACGGCGTAGCGCAAAGCGCTGAATCAGCTGCGGCACGAGCGTAGACCAGCGAAGAACGTCACCGTGCTTGAAGCGGGAGTAGATCCAAAGGCGGTCTATATCCCGATTGTTCTCTACAACCCAAGCGTTGTAGTCATTTGCAAGCACGTGTAATTCGACGCCCGGCAGAGACTGCTTGAGATGCGCGAACATCGGTGTGGTCAGCAGCAAGTCGCCAATCTTGTCCCGCTTGAGTATCAGAACCTTCACGCGCCGCCTCCTCCCGTCAGCTCGCGCGCACCCGAATAGGTCGCGATGCCCGCAGCTTCGGGTAGGTCGTGCAGCCGCAAAGGACACTCTGCGGGCGTCGCTTCCAGGCTCCCGCTCGCCGGCTCACCCGCAAATTGCGCGACAGCGCTGTACAGGCAATACGGTTGAGCGCAGTGCTTTTGCTCGCAGTGCGCACCACCCAACACCTTGAGGCGGATGCCATTTGTGTCGGGTTGCGCAGAAAACATGACGGTATGTGGACGCGTCGGCCCGTAGAACACCGTGGCTGGGATGCCCATGGCCGCAGCCAGATGGTAGAGCCCGGTATCGGTTCCATACCAATGCGCGAGTTCGGCGAACTCGCGCAAAAGATCCGAAAGTTGGGGAAAGAAGCGAAACTCCACACCGACAGGCAAAGGGGCTTCGAGCAAAGCCTGGGCGCCACTGTCGGCAGGGTTGACGAACACCCGCACCGCCGCGCCCGGGTGTCGCTTCTGCGCGATGCGCACCAGTTGCGCCAATGTAACCGCATCCATGATGCGGCGCGGCTCATCAGCCAGCGGCACGATACCAATTCCCCGCGGATTGGCACTGCGCAACCCGGCGAGGCTTGGCACATGCAGCCTTTCGGGCGCAGGCAGTTCCGGCTCGAATACGCGCGCCACGCGCCACATCGGCTCGTACTGCAGGGGTTCCCGAGGGACATCGGCATGCTCAGGGTAAATGCTCGAGTACCTGCCATCAAGATAGACCTTGCGCCTCGCCAAGGCCAAGCGCCCGATCCACTTGACTGGCGGCCCGAACGCCCACAATACAAGCAAGGCGTCGAACGCCGGCTCGAACAATCGCAGGCGCACCAGCAGCGCCATCATCCCGAGTCGGCTTCCGAAGCCCAACACCCGCACTCCTGGCTCACCGGCCAAGAGGCCGGCATAGTTGCTGCGGACCAGCAGTGTCACCGAGTCCTCGGGATAGGTGTCCGCGTAGCGGCGCACCGTCGCATACGAGACAAGGCTGTCGCCCAGCTTGCCGCGAATGACAAATAGGATTCTTCTGGACACAGGAGTGGGAAAATCGCGCCGCAAAGCGGCGCCGGGCGGGAACTGGGGAATTATAATTGGTCTTTACTGGAGCCATATGAATCCGCGCACACTCACCGACAACGCCAAGACCGCAGACTCATACGAAGCAAGCCAGGCTCAAACGCGCCTGATGCGCTTTGAGTACTACTCGCTATTCGCGTTCGCATTCGTTCTGCCCTTGTTCGAAGCCCCCAAGAACCTGCTCTGGCTGGTCTATGTGGCGCTTTGGCTCGCCAACCGCTTCCGAAAGCGCGATTTCGGCGGCCCTTGGGACGGTTGGGACACGCTGATCCTTCTTTGGATATCCTCGGGATATGTGTCCGCATTGTTTGCCGGCCTGCACCATCACGAATGGCTGTCTGCTTTCGATATCCTGCGCTACGGCACCGTACTCTGGCTGTTGCGGCGCTCCGGATATAGTGAGAGTGTGCTTGCGTCGCTGCTTGCCGCGCTCGTGGCCGGGACCCTGGCTGGACTCGCCTGGGGATACTACGGGTTGAGGGTTACGGGCCAGCGCCGCCATCTAGGCCTGAACTCGGTCGGTCACGTAAATCACAGCGCGATCTATCTGGCAATAGTTTTCGGCGCTGCGAT
Organism: Pseudomonadota bacterium; assembly: GCA_031408275.1. Classification (GTDB taxonomy): domain Bacteria; phylum Pseudomonadota; class Gammaproteobacteria; order Burkholderiales; family SG8-39; genus SZAS-79. Next base: position 2,321 of record JANNWA010000493.1, on the reverse strand, counting down.
TGGGTGGCTGCGCGCCGCATGGGCCACTGAAATTTCTGCACGGCGCGTCCTAGGCGTGCTCCTGTGCATGGCGTTCGGGTTGTCGCTGATCGTCATGGAGAGCCGCGCTACGGTAGGCATCGGATTTGTTGTCGGCTTCCTGCTTGTCGGCGTATACGCCTTGCGTTCAGGAAAGCCTGTCTGGACAGTCTTTTTGGCCGCAGCGGTACTTGCCGTCGGTCTCTTTGCGGCGCAACCAGAGGTGGTGAGAAAGAACACAATCCGGTTGCACCAGAACCTGTTCCTTGCGCATCGCGACACGATTTGGCGTGCAGGTCTCATCGCGTGGCGTCAATACCCGTACTTTGGGGTTGGCATGGGAAATTACGGCCGCATCGATTTCGATCGCCTGGAAGAATGGAGCCTTGCACAGGGCGAACCACTCGACCGTGCCAGCGTGCTGCCACAATCGCATGCACACAGCCTGTATGTGAATACACTGGTTGAGCGTGGCGCCGCAGGGATCGCGGCGCTCCTCGCGGTGCTCGCCGCCTGGGGATCGGCGTTAGCGCGTAACACGCCCGACAGGAAAGCTTCGACAATGCTTTGGGCTTTTTGGGGGGGCTCGCTTGCCGCTTGGCTGGTCACCGTCTTGGTAGGCACAGTGAACACGACGCTGCATCATGAACATGCGCTGGTCAGCATGCTGCTGCTCGGCGGCTGGCTCTGCATACGCCGCGGACCGCGGCCGCCGGCCGCAACTAGCGCCTGACCCGGCGGTGATTCACATCCATCAGATCAACCTGCAGCCAGCCGTAGGAGGCGGCGAGATCTATACGCGCTGGTTCACCCGTGCGCTGGTGGACGCCGGTGCGGCGGTGACGCTGTACGTGGACCGCTCGAACGTTTTCTGGTCCGGGCTTGCCGGGACCGGGGTCAAGGTCGTGGGCGTCAAGGATGGATACGACATCGCCCATCGGCTCCCGGAAAAGGGCGCGCTGATCCTCACCCAAAGCAGCATCCCCGAAGACCTTCTGCAGGCTGCCGCGCGGGACCACATCCTCACGGGTTTTGCGCACATGCCCATGCTTGGACGCAGCGCTTCTGGGTTCGCACGCTATGCCGCCGTGTTTACGGTTTCCGCGTACTGCATCGACCTGTTGCGCAAAGCCGGGATCCAACAAGTGTATCCGGAGCCGTTGTACGGGACTTTCCAGCTCGATCGCCCGGCGGGGGCAGCAGTCGCCATACGGGCTGGCTCGCCCTACCACTGGGATCGGCGCAAAGGTCGCGACCGGCTGCTGTCCATGTTTGAACCGCTCGTGCAGGCGTTCCACGCCAAACCTGCGTTCGTCCGCAGGCCCGGCCTGACGCTCGGGATCGTTTCGCTGCTGTCGCCAATCAAGCAGTTCCCCGCCCTGTTCGCCTTGCTGGCCCCGAAGATTGCACTGTTCCCGCAGGTGAACTTGGAGATCTTCGGCAACGGCGGATATGCGCAGGTGCGCGACCTGCGGCGGGCGCTCGCCCCGATTGCGCACAACGTACGCTTCTGGGGGTACCAGTCCGCAGTGCAGAACGTCTACCCGAACATGGACTACCTGATGACAGGTCTACCGGAAAAGGAGGCGCTTGGCCTCAACGCGCTTGAGGCCCAGGCACAGGGCACACCGGTTCTGGCGCCGGACGCCCCCCCCTTCACGGAGACCGTGCTGCATGGAAAGAGCGGCTTCTTGTACCGCGACCCACGGCTCGACGTCGGCCGCGATTTTGCCGAACTGCTGGGCTCGCTGGTGGATGGTCGCGCGCGTCCCGACCCGCGAACCGCTACGGACCACATGGCGAAATTCTCCTTCGACGCAATGGTTCTGCGCACCAGAGCCCTGCTCGCTCACCTGGCGCATGAATTTCCCCGGGCGGGCGGCTAACAGATGGCGATGAGCAAGATCAACAGCATCCTAGTCATCCGGCGCGACAACATCGGCGATCTCGTATGCACCACGGCCCTGCTGGCGGGGCTGCGCAGCCGGTACCCGGAAGCATGGATCGGCGTGTTGGCCAACAGTTACAACGCGCCTGTGCTCCAAGGCAATCCGGACATTGACGAAGTGTTCGCGTATCGCAAGCTGAAACACCTCGGCGGCGACGAAGGGGTGGTTGCGTCACTTGCAGGACGGGCAGCGATGCTATGGCGACTGCGCAGACGGAAACTGGACCTGGCGATCGTCGCCGCAGGTGATCAGGACATCCGGGGGGAGCGACTCGCGAAGCTGTTGTCGCCGGCACGCGTCGTGCGGTCCGCCGGCCCCACGGCCGGGCAGCACGAGGTCGAGCGCGCGTTTTCC
>JANNWA010000492.1:0-7195 GCA_031408275.1 Pseudomonadota bacterium | reverse complement strand
GCGGACGATATGCTGTGTCCAGTAGCCTGTCCCGCACGCCACCTCGAGTACGCTGCGCCCGGCGAGTGCTGCAGGGATTTCCGCCTCCAGGATCCGCAGGTCAGTTTGGCGCTCGGGTTTGGCGTAAATGCGGTCGTACACGCCAGCACGGTCGGCGTAGTAGGCCAGCATGGCTGGATCGGCAGGGGAAGGCATCATTGTGGCAGTATCCCATGAGCGAATTGAAATTTGGAGATCCGGGATGAGCCGCGCAGCAACCATAGCCGACATCGAACACTACTTTGACGCGGGCGGGTTCCTTGCCGACCTCTCCCGGCGGGTAGCGATCCCGACGGAAAGCCAGAACCCGGAGCGCGGGGCTGCGCTCGCTTCCTACCTCAAAGACGAAATGCAGCCCGGCCTCGAACGGCAGGGATTCGGCTGCACCATCCTCGCCAACCCGTCGCCCAAGGGCGGCCCGTTCCTGGTGGCTTCGCGCATCGAAGACCCCAAGCTGCCTACGGTCCTGACCTATGGGCACGGCGATGTCATCCGCGGCCAGGACGAGCAATGGAGGAAGGGGCTCTCGCCGTGGACCGTCACCCGCGAAGGCGACCGGCTCTATGGCCGGGGCACCGCCGACAACAAGGGCCAGCACACGATCAACCTCGCGGCCATGGATGCCGTGCTGAAGAAGCGCGGGCGCCTCGGCTTCAACCTGAAAGTGCTGATCGAGACCGGCGAGGAGATGGGTTCGCCGGGTCTCAAGGACGTCTGCGCAGCGAACAAGGAACTGCTCTCGGCGGACGTGCTGATCGCCTCCGACGGGCCGCGCTTGCAGCCGGGGCGGCCGACGATCTTCCTCGGCTCGCGCGGCGCCTACAATTTCGACCTGACGCTGGACCTGCGCAAGGGCGGTCACCATTCGGGCAACTGGGGCGGGCTGATGCGCAACCCGGGCATCGTGCTGGCCCATGCGATCGCATCCATCACCGACGTGAATGGAGCGATCCGCGTGCCCGAATGGCGGCCGGACTCGCTCACGCCTTCAGTGCGCAAGGCGATCTCCGACCTGGTCATCGAAGGCGGCGAGGACGGCCCGCAGATCGACGCCGACTGGGGCGAACCGGGGCTGTCGCCTGCCGAGCGCGTATTCGGCTGGTGCAGCTTCGAAGTGCTGGCGTTCGTGACGGGCAACCCGGACAAACCGGTGAATGCGATTCCCCCGCGGGCAAGCGCCCATTGCCAGCTGCGCTACGTGGTCGGAGTCGACCCGGGCGATATCCTGCCCGCGCTGCGCCGGCACCTCGATGCGAACGGGTTTTCCATGGTGCAGCTGACGCCATCGCGCGATGGCTACTTCGCGGCCACCCGCCTGGATCCGGACCATCCGTGGGTCCGCTGGGCTTCTGCTTCGATCGAGCGCACCACCGGCGCGAAGCCCGCGATCCTGCCCAACCTCGGCGGGTCGCTGCCGAACGATGTGTTCGCGGAAACGCTCGGCCTGCCCACGGTGTGGATCCCGCATTCGTACGCGGCCTGTTCGCAGCACGCGCCGAACGAGCACCTGCTGGCCTCGGTGGCGCGCGACGCGCTGCGGATCATGGCCGGCGTGTTCTGGGACCTGGGCGAGACTGCACAGGTGCCGAAATGAGCGCCTGCGCGAACCTTTATTCGGCCCTGAAGCCGCGTACCGCGGAGATGCTGGCGCTAGTGGAGCAACTCGTCCGGCTTGAAGCAGGTTCGTACGATGCCGCCGAGGTTGCGAAGGTCGGCGAAACGCTGGGCGCGCGCTGGAAATCGCTCGGTTTCGTCGAGCGGCAGCACCCGCTCGCGGGCCGCGGGCCGCAACGTTCGTTCCACATCAATGGCACAGGCAAGGGCAAGGTCGTGATCCTCGGCCACGCCGATACTGTGTGGCCCGCGGGCAGCCAGCCCGACTGGGGATTCAGTTCGGACGGCGAGTTCGCCTACGGCCCCGGCGTGGGCGACATGAAGGGTGGCCTGGCGATGGCATGGTTCGCGGTCGATGCGCTGATCAAGGCGAAGCAGGCATTGCCAGCCGAACTGGTCATGGTTCTCGTGCCCGACGAGGAGATCGGTTCCGTGGGATCGCGCAAATGGATCGAGGACTGCGTGCGCGATGCGGATGCGGTGCTGGTACTGGAGCCGACGCGGCCCAACGGCGGCGTGGTTGTCGGCCGGCGGGCGGTGGGGGCGATCAAGGCGTTCTACACGGGGCGCTCCGCCCATGCCGCGGTCAATTCCGCAGAGGGGGCAAGCGCGCTGAAGGCGGCTTCGCGCGCGGTGCTTGCGCTGGAAGCGCTGACCGATCTTTCCCGCGAACTCGTGGTCAACGTGGGTATCCTCAAATCCGGCGCGGCGCGGCAGGTCGTGCCGCACGAGGCGGAGATGCACGTCGACCTGCGCGCCGCCTACGCCGAGGACCTGCCGGAACTCGAGGCGAATGTGCGGGCGATCATCGCCGACACGGCGGATACCCGGGTTACGGTGAAGATCGAAGGCGGCTGGTCGCGGCCATTGTTCCCGGAGAGTTCAAGCAAGGCGCTGTACACGTTGGCCGAAAGCTACGCGAAGGAAATCAATGCGCCAATCCGCCCGGTGGTGTCGAGCGGCGGTTCGGACGGCAGCTTTGCCGGCGCGCTGGGACGTCCGACGCTCGATGGCCTTGGGCCGATCTGCCATGACACCTGCAGCCGGCGCGAGAAGATCATTGTCGCCAGCCTGGCGGAGCGCGGCGCGATCTTCGGCGCGCTGATCGCAACCCTGGCGGAGCGGGGTGCGCCTTAGCGCAGGCTTTCGGGCATCGGGACATCCGGCGCCTGTTCGTGCAGACGGCGCCACGCGCCTTCCACCGCAACCTGCGCAGCCTCGACCACCTCTCGTTGGTTCATGCACAGCACCTTGCCGTCGCGCATGAGTAATTCGCCATCGACCATGACCGTATCGACGATGCCGGGATGGCCGTAGTGCACGATGTTGGACACGAGGTTGATCGCCGGGCGCAGCGACGGGTTGTCGAGGTCGATGATGGTCAGGTCGGCTTTCTTGCCTGCCTCCAGCGAGCCGAGGTCGTCCAGCCGACCCAGCGACAGCGCCCCGTTGCGGGTGGCGCCGTCAAGGATTTCCTGCGGGCCCGGCCGGATTCCGCCGCCGCGTCCGCCGCGATGCACGATACTGCCGATGGTCATCGCCTGGAACATGTCCTCGGTCATGTTGTCCGTCGCCAGCGCGATGTTTATGCCCGCGTCCATGATCGCCGCGATCGGCGCCTGGTGCGGCCCGCGCCGCGAGCTGTTGGCGGGGCAGTGCGCCATGTGCACGCCGTGCTTCGCCAGCAGCGCAACGTCGTCGTTGGTGCAGAAGGTCCAGTGCGCGCCGACCACATCCGGGCCCAGCCAGTCGTTCTGCTCAAGGTATTCGGCGGGCGTGCAGCCGGCGTAGCTCTTTACCTGCGCAACTTCGCCCCGGCTCTGCGCCATGTGCACGGTGCGGCGAAGATCGTGCTTCTGCGCCAGGTCATTGAGCTGCGCGAGCATCCACGGCGAGCAGTTGTCCGGCGCATGGGCCGAGATCTCGCAGCGCACTCGCCCCGAGTGCGTATCGTGGAATTGCTCGATCAGCGCACGGGCCCGGTCGAGGAATTCCTCGCCCCAGGCCTGGTCGAACTCGTATTTCCCGGAGCGTAACTTCAGGGTCAACACGTCGGTGCAGCTTTCGGCGAGGTAAGCGCGCATGCCGGTGTTGGCCACGGCCTGCGCATAGGTCGTCAAATGGCGGAACGGCTCGACCAGCGTGGTCGTCCCGCTGCGGATCGCTTCCAGGCATCCGAGTCGCGCAATGGCTTCCCGCTCGTCCGCATTCATCGCGAAGCTGATCGGCGTCATGTAGCGATAGATCACTTCCGAGGTCATGTCCTCCACGGTGCCACGCAAGGCCAGCAGCAGGAGGTGCGTGTGCGCATTGATTATGCCGGGCAGGATCGCCTTGCCGCGCGCATCGATGGCGGCGAGGTCGGGCCAGGCGCGGTCGATCTCCGCGCTGTCGCCGATCGCCACGATCTTGTCTCCCTTCACGGCGAGCCCCGCGTTTCGGAGAGTGCGCCGCGAGTCGTCGCAGGTCACCAGCGTGGCGTTCAGGAATTTCACATCCATGTCTCGGACTCCGCTAATATTTCGCCATGCCCCACGCTCGCCACCGCCTGCACAACGTCCGGAACCAGCACCCGGAAAAGTCCATACGGGCCGACTATTGCGGCGCGGTGATTTCCGGCGAGCGCATTTTCCTGCGCGGGCAGACCGGCTACAACATCCATCCGACCGATCGCAAGTTGATTGGTCTCGGCGATGCGGCCGCGCAGGCCGGACAGGCCATGAAAAACGTCCGCCAGCTGGTCGAGGAGATCGGCGCGAAGATGGAAGACATCTGCCGGATCAAGGTCTGGGTCACCGACCGCGCGTACCTCGCGCCGGTCATGGAAGTCGTCGGCCTGCACCTGCGCGGCATACCCGTGGCGTCGAGCGAACTCATCATCGACGGCCTCGCGCGGCCCGAGATGCTGATGGAGATCGACGTCGACCTGGTCCGCTCTTAATCAGGGACAGACCACGTTTTTCCGCGCGGAAAACGTGGTCTGTCCCTGTTTTTTGCAGTAGCGGGCGGAGGTCGGGGAGGAGTTCGAAGCGATCGAGCAGGGCGCGCAGTCTGGCCAGTGACCCGGTGGTCATCCGTCCGTGGGCGCAGTCCGCCAGCTTGGCGTCGAGTTCCGCCGGGCTCATCGGCGCTTGCAGCACCCCCTTGGCGTATTGGACATAGCGTTTGAGCGTGCGGCCGTCCTTGAGACGGAGGCAGACCCGTGCAGGTTCGCGGCCATTGTCCCCCAGCGGCAGCGGATCGTCGGTTGCGGCGTGCCGCATCGTGATCTTCGGCAGCCAGCGGCGCACTTCCGGCCGCCGGATTGCTGGCGGCGTGAAATCACTCAACCCCAGCCGTCCATTCAGCAGGGCCAGTGCGATGCAGTAATGCATGCTGAAGCGCGCCTGCATCTCGGTCGCGGGCTTCGGATACATGAGGTTGTCGAAACTCATTCGGTTCACGAGCACGTCGATCGATTCGACTTCGGTTGCGCGAATGCCAGATTCGTTCCGCAGCGCAATCACTGCGTCGATGGCGCAATGCGCGCTCGCGCATCCCGGGTGGACCTTGGCCTTGAGCCCGAACTGCTCGATGGCAAGTGGCTTCCCGATCAACTTCGCGACACCCGCATAGCCCGGCGATGCGTCGCCCGCGAACAGGTCGCGGAATCCCCAGAAGCCGTCGAGCGGCTCGGCGGCGGCGGTGATGCCGCCCGCCGCAAGGTCTGCCGCCATGACGCCGTGCATGGCCGCGAGCCCGGCATGCACGGGTTTGGCCATGGTCCCAAACTGGAGCTTCGAGCCGCCGGCCATGCTGAATCCGAGGCTGATTGCCGCAGTCACGCCCGTAGCGGGCAATTCGAGCAATCGCGCGCAGGCCGCCGCAGCGCCCATCGCGCCTATGGTCGAGGTCGAATGCCAGCCGCGCTCGTAGTGGGTGAGGTTCACGCCCCGGCCGATGCACGCGATGGCCTCCAGCCCGACGATATAGGCGTCGAGCACATCATGCCCCGAAGAGCCTCGCGCCTCGGCCATGGCAAAGAGTGCGGGCGCGAGCACCGCGGTGGCATGGCCCGCCTGCGGGTGGAAGTTGTCGTCGTAATCGAGCGCATGGGCCGCTACACCACGGACCAGTGCGGCAGCAGGTACCGGGCCCCAGCCTCTTGCGGCCCTGGCGGCAGCCTTCACCGCCGGGTCGTCTGCGCCGCCGACCATGCAGGCGACGATGTCCTTCATCGCGTCCTTCGCCAGCGCCAGGGCGCGTTTGCGGCGGATGCGCGGCGTGCGCGCCACCCAGGCCGCCAGTGCCGCGGTGACGCCGGGCATCATATTTTGCCGGGTTGGTACTCGTCCTCGGGGATCATCGCCTCGACGTCGATCTCCATCAGCATCTCGGGCATTGCGAGGCCGCGCACGATTATCCCCGTGCCGCAGGGATGGATGCCCTTGAGGTGGCGGCCGACGACGTTGTAGACCGCCTCGCGGTGGGCGCGGTCGGTGATGTAGGTGGTGACCTTGCAGATGTGCTCGAGCTTCGAGCCGGCTTCCTCGAGCAGCAACTTGACGTTCCTGATTGCCTGCTCGGCCTGCGCGGCCGGGTCGCCTTTGCCGACGAAGTTGTTGTCCAGGTCGAGGCCGGTCTGGCCCCGCAGGAACAGCATCCGCCCGGCCCGCACCACCATGCACATGTCGTTGTTCATGGTGCCGCCGGGGTAGACCGCGTTCGTATTGAACTGGCGCAGGCGAACATGTGGCATTCGGGCGGGTCCTTTGGCATGATGCTTGCAAAGATCCACTATAAGGGAAAAATGACCTATTCGATCGCCGCCAAATGCCAGCGCACCGGGATGTTCGGGGTTGCAGTTACGACCTCCAGCATTGCGGTCGGCAGCCGCTGCGCGTTCGCGCGCGCAGGTGTGGGCGCCGTGCTCACCCAGCACCGCACCGACCCGAGGCTGGGGCCCCGCGGGCTTGATCTGCTGGAAAAGGGCATGAAGGCCCAGGGCGTCATCGATGCGCTGACCCGCGACGATCCCACTATCGGCTGGCGGCAGCTGCTGGTCATCGATACGAAGGGCGACACCGCCTGGTTCCACGGCGAGCGCATCAAGTCGGTGCACTCGGCCCATCGCGGGGCGGGGTGCGCGGCCGCGGGCAACATCCTCAGCAATACCGGCGTGACCAAGGCCATGGTCGATGCCTGCGACGCCGATCCCCAACTGCCGCTGCCCGAACGATTGCTGCGGGCGATGGAAGCCGGATATGCCGCGGGTGGCGAGCCCAAGCAGATCAAGTCCATCGCCCTGCTGGTGGTCGATAGGGAATCCTTCCCTTATGTCGACCTGCGCGTGGACTACGATCCCCAGCCGCTGGTGAAATTGCGCTGGATGTGGGAGACCTACGAACCGTCAGCAAAAATCTACGTGGACCGCGCCGTGAACCCCGATTCGGTTCCCGGTGCGGGCTGAGCCTTTTTACTGCAACAGGAGAATCCCGATGGGTAACAAGATGATTCGTTCCACCGCAGTTGCAGTCCTCGCTGCGAGGAAGCTCGCGGCGAG
>JANNWA010000491.1:0-1517 GCA_031408275.1 Pseudomonadota bacterium | reverse complement strand
TCCTTGGCGCGCTTCATCTGCGGCCGGATCATCAGGAAATAAAGCACTACGAACATGAGCACGATCGGCAGCAGGCCCATCAGGCCGGCATCGCCACCCCCGGCGGCGGGCGCCTGGGCGTATGCGGAGGATATGAACACGGGGATTGGCTCCAGAGAATCGAAAAAAGCGCGAGATTATAGCAGCTTGCGTGGTTTTACCCGTCGCTGCCGGCGAGCTGGCGGCGCTCGGCGCGAAGGCGCGCCGCGGTGGCCTCCAACGAACCGGCTTCGATGGCCTCGCGCAGTTGCCGCATCAGCCCCTGGTAGTAGTACAGGTTGTGCAGCGTGCCGAGGCGGGCGCCGAGGATCTCGTTGGCCCGCTGCAGATGGTGCAGGTAGGCGCGCGTGAAATGGGCGCAGCAGTAGCACCCGCACGTTGCGTCGAGCGGCCGCGTGTCCTCGCGGTACTGCGCATTGCGGATCTTGATGTCGCCAAAGCGGGTGAAAAGCCACCCGTTCCTTGCGTTGCGTGTCGGCAGCACGCAATCGAACATGTCGATGCCGGCGAGCACGCCCTGGATGAGGTCCTCCGGCGTGCCCACCCCCATGAGGTAGCGGGGCTTGGCCGCCGGCAGGCGCGGAGCCGTGTGGGCCAGGATCCGCTGCATGTCCGCCTTGGGTTCGCCCACCGACAGGCCGCCGATCGCGTACCCGTCGAAGCCGATCGATTCCAGCCCGGCGAGCGATTCGTCGCGCAGCGCCTCGAACATGCCGCCCTGGACAATCCCGAAGAGCGCGTTGGGGTTGCCTTCGTGCGCGCCCCGCGAGCGCGCGGCCCAGCGCAGGCTGAGGCGCATCGAGTCGGCGGTTTCCTGTTCGGTCGCCGGATGCGCCGTGCATTCGTCGAAGATCATCACGATGTCCGAGTTCAGCACGCGCTGGATGCGCATTGACTCCTCGGGTGTGAGCATGAGCTTGTCGCCGTTGATCGGCGAGGCGAACCGCACGCCCTCCTCGGAGATCTTCCTCATCGCGCCGAGGCTGTACACCTGGAAGCCGCCCGAGTCGGTGAGGATCGGCGCGTCCCACCCCATGAAGCGGTGCAGGCCGCCGTGCTTTTCGATCACGTCGAGGCCCGGGCGCAGCCACAGGTGGAAGGTGTTGCCGAGCACGATCTGCGCGCCGATCTCGGTCAGTTCCAGCGGCGACATGGCCTTCACGGTCCCGTAGGTGCCCACCGGCATGAACACCGGCGTGTCCACCATGCCGTGCGCGAGTTCCAGCCGCCCGCGCCGCGCGGCGCCGTCCGTGGCGAGCAGGCTGAACTTCACGGGCGAGCCTTCAGGGTGCTTTTTCGATCAGCATCGCGTCGCCGTACGAAAAGAACCGGTAGCGTTTGGCGATGGCGTGCGCGTAGGCGTTGCGGATGTTCTGGGTGCCGCCGAAAGCGGAGACCAGCATGAGGAGCGTGGACTTGGGCAGGTGGAAGTTGGTGAGCAGCCGGTCGACGACGCGAAACTGGAAGCCGGGATAAAT
>JANNWA010000490.1:0-2256 GCA_031408275.1 Pseudomonadota bacterium | reverse complement strand
CGCGCGCGAGTCTCTGAAAGAGCTTGATCTGCTCGACGGCGCTGTCGAGTGCTGCGGCCATGGCTTCGTGCATCGGGTCTGGATCGCTGCCCTCCACGAACAGCGGGGTCCAGCCATAGCCGCGCAGCAACTGCTCGAGTTCGTCACGTCCGATGCGTGCGAGCAACGCAGGGTTGGCGATCTTGTACCCGTTGAGATGCAGGATCGGCAGCACTGCGCCGTCGGTGGCCGGATCGAGAAACTTGTTGGAGTGCCACGCAGTCGCGAGCGGACCGGTTTCCGCTTCGCCGTCGCCGACCACGCACGCCACGACGAGGTCCGGGTTGTCGAACGCCGCCCCGAAGGCATGACTCAGCGAGTAACCCAGTTCGCCGCCTTCGTGGATCGAGCCCGGACATTCGGGCGAGGCATGGCTCGGGATGCCGCCGGGAAACGAGAACTGCTTGAACAACCTCGCCAGGCCGGCTTCATCCCGGCTGATTTCAGGGTAGACCTCGCTGTAGGTCCCTTCCAGATACGTATTCGCAACCACCGCCGGTCCGCCGTGCCCCGGGCCGCAGACATAGATCATGTCGAGGTCGTATTTCCGGATGACCCGGTTGAGGTGGGCATAGATGAAGTTCTGGCCGGGCGTAGTGCCCCAGTGCCCCAGCAGCATGCGCTTTACATCCGCAAGCTCCAGTGGCCGCCTCAGCAGCGGATTGGCACGCAGGTAGATCTGGCCGACCGAGAGGTAGTTCGCGGCGCGCCAGTACGCGTCGATCCTGCGCAGCAAGTCCGGGGCGAGCATGCGCGAGGCAATCGCCCCGGACGGGATCACATCGGCCTGAGCGCGATGTACCCGTGACCTCCCGCAGCACCCGGGTCACACTGGGACGAGCTGCCTTCCCCCCCGCCGCCGCCGCTGCCGAGCTGCCCGCGTTCCGGCGGGCTGTCGCGCCGCCTCGACATTTCTCCGCCGCCGTCCCCGCCTTCGGCAAAGCTCGTGGCTCCGCCGCCGCCGCCGGCGCCGGAGCGGGCGGTAGGCGTGGGAAGCACGCCTGGATCCCCGCCGGCCTGTACACCCCCCGGCCCGGATACGCTCTGGCCCGGTTTGGCAGCAACCGATGCACCGGTCGTGTCCAGGACGAAGCCCCCGTGTCCGCCGCTGGCCTGGCCGGGCCCTGAACCGCCGTGCCCGTCATTCTCTCCGGAAGACTTTTCATTGCTGGCGCGCGTCGGCCGGACATAGGCACCCGCCCCGGGAACCCCGGCCAGCAGTTGACCCGTGTCTACGCGGACCAGGTTGCTCGGGCTTCCGACCCAGCCGGGACCGCCCCCGAACGCATACGGCTGCGGCATGCACGCGCTGCCGCCCGGCCCGCCTGCGCCGATCGTCAGCACGTAGCTTCCTTCCCGGAGGATGACGGTGGCGCGAAGTTCCTTCGCCCCGGCACCGCCGCCGCCTCCCCCACCCCCGCCTCCGCCCTGGATGGTCCCGCCGGCGCCACCGCCACCGCCGTTGGCGAGATACACCGTATAGGCACCCGCGGTGATGCGCGTTGCCGACCGGCCGGCACCAGCCGGCTGCACGTTGAGCAGGCATTGCTGGTTAGCCGCTCGCCCCGCCGCGCCGTTCAGGGTGAACAGGTTCAGCTTTCGGTCGTAGTTCGATTCGAAGCAATCCGGCAGGGCGGACATCGGCACGGGATCCGACGTCGACAGGCCGGCGCATCCGGCACCGAGACCGGCAAGCGTGAAGAGTGCAAGGGTGGCGATTTTCATTTTGCGTTTCCCAGGAATTCCGGTTGGCCGGGATCGATAAGCGTCCCGGGAGGATTGCGCAATTGTGCTGATTGCGCCGGCTGGTTTCTGTGCGCGGGCGTACATACACGCGCCTTGCCCGCATTTAAAGTGGCCTTACTGTCGGTAACAACGACTGTCGACATCGGATCTGGGTCCTTGCACCTCCGTGTGCCGTCTGCGGGTTCCACATGGGCGCGCGCCTTGCCGCCCCTCTCCGCAGAAGCGCTGCAAACATGGAGAAACCGATGCGCGCACCCACCGCACCCGCCGCACCCGCCACCGCACCCGTCGCCGCACTGCGCACCGAGAACAACCTGCTCGCCGCCTTGCCGCGCAAGGAGTCAAGACAGCTGTGTGATGAAATGGAACGCGTGCAGCTGACCTACGGCGAGATCCTGTATGAGCCCGGGAAGAGCATCCGGTACGTATACTTTCCCAACGACTCGGTGGTTTCGCTCCTCACCATGGTCG
>JANNWA010000489.1:0-13306 GCA_031408275.1 Pseudomonadota bacterium | reverse complement strand
GCGTGGCGTGGTGCACGGTGAGCGTGTGCTCGGCGGCGTTGTAGTCGGCGAGGATCGCGCGGCCTTCGAGGCACACCCCCGTGTGCCGGCCGAAGCTGTAGCTTTCCTCGACCACCACGTCGGCCTTGGCGAAGGCGGCTTCGACTTCGCCGAAGTCCACCTCGCGGTTGAAGCAGATGTTGTCGCCCAGGTCCGGGTGGATGACGTAGTCGCCGATCAGCGCCTCGTGCATGTCGATGACCGCCGGCAGCGGCTCGTAATCGGCCACGATCAGTTCGCAGGCGTCCTCGGCCTGCGCGCGCGTCTCGGCCACCACCGCCGCGACGGCCTCGCCCTGCCAGCACGCGCGTTCGATGGCGATCGGGTGCTGCGGCGCCGATTTGAGGCCCTTGAGGTGGGAGAGCACGCCCACCCAGGGCGTGCAGTACTCGGCCACCGCGCGGCCGTCCACCACGGCGATCACGCCGGGCGCCGCGCGCGCCTTGGAGAAGTCGAGCTTCTTGATCTTCGCGTGCGCGTGCGGGCTGCGCAGGAACACCACCTGGGCGAGGCGCGGAAAGCGCAGGTCGTCGATGAAGGAGCCGCGCCCCTGCAGGAGGCGCTTGGCGTTGGCGCGCGGCTCGGACTTGCCGATGTAGCCGGCCTGCATGCGGGTCTTGGAGCCCTTGACCGGGAGTTCGTCGCGCGCGGTCATGTCTGCGCTCCTTGCCTGCGCAGCACCAGAACCGTCTCGATGGCGTCGACGATGGCCTGGTACCCGGTGCAGCGGCAATAGTTGCCGGACAGGTGCTCGCGGATCCGCTCGCGCGTGGCGTCCGGCTCCGATTTCACCAGGTCCAATGCCGCCACCAGCATGCCCGGCGTGCAGAACCCGCACTGCAGGGCGTTGCGCTCGTGGAAGGCCTGCTGCAGCTGGGCCAGCTCGCCTGAATCCGACAGTCCTTCGACCGTGTCCACGGCCTTGCCCTCACACTGGACGGCCAGCGTCAGGCACCCGCGCACGATGGTTCCATCGACGCGCACCGTGCAGGCGCCGCAGACGCCGTGTTCGCAGCCGATGTGGGAACCCGTGAGTCCGAGCTCGTCGCGCAGGAAATCGATGAGGTGGGTGCGGGGCTGGACCGTGCGCGAGACCTTGGTCCCGTTGACCGTAAGGCTGAGGGCGTTGGCGTGTTCCATGCGGTGTCCTTTCAGGCGGCAAGCTGCGCAAGGGCGCGGCGGGCGAGCACATTGGCGAGGTGGAGCTTGGTCGCGACCTTGTTCTCGAGGTCGGCGAGCGGCGACAGGTCGTCGGCGAGTTCCGCGGCGAGGTCGTTGGCGGGCGGCTTGCCTTCGGCCGCCTGCATCGCGCGACGGGCGAGGATCGGCGCGTCGCCGCCGCCGAGATACGCGAGGCGCACATCGTGCAAGCGCCCGTTTTCGGATCGCGCTACCGCGGCGAGGCCGACGATCGCATAGTCCCCGCGCCGCCGTGCCAGCTCGAGGAACACGCTGCGATGCTTCGGCAGCAGGGGAATCTCGATCGCCGCGACCAGTTCGGCCGGCCGCAGGGCCGTGGCGAAGAGGCCCGTGAAGAATTCGCGCGCGGCCACGCGGCGCTCGCCTTGGGCCGACACCAGCTTGAACGTGGCATCGAGCGCGAGGCAGCAGGCGGGCCACTCGGCGGCCGGGTCGGCCAGCGCGATCGATCCGCCGATCGTGCCCGAGTTGCGGATGGCCACATGCGCGATGTGCGGCGCGGCCTGCGCGAGAAGTGGGCAGTGCTTGGCGACCTCGCTGGACTGCTCGATCTCGCGGTGCCGGGTCAGGGCGCCGATGACGAGTCGCTCACCCACGACGCTAATCCCGTCCAGACCGGGGATGCCCGTGATGTCGACCAGCAGGTCCGGCGCGGCCAGCCGTAGGTTGAGCACGGCCACCAGGCTCTGGCCGCCGGCGATGATGCGGGCCTGCTCGCCGTGCTTTGCCAGCAGTTCGAATGCCTCGGCGAGCGTGCGGGGCCTCGCGTAGGCGAATGCGGGTGCTTTCAAGTCGGTCTCCTCGGGGGTGGCGCTGGTTCGCAGTGTTGGTCCTGCGATGCCGGTTCGATCAGGCGAAAGTGTACCTTGCCGTGGCCGTTTCTACTTCCTGCGTAACCTCCTATAAACTGCGGTGGAGCACTCAAGGAGACTGCCATGCCCCTCGTCGAACTCAACCACTATTTCGTGCGCGCCAGCAACCTGGAAGCGACCAAGAATTTCTACTGCAAGGCGCTGGACCTGGACATCATGCCGCGGCCCCCGTTCCCGTTCGCGGGCTACTGGCTGGGCCGCGACGGCCGCATCTGGGTGCACATGGGCCAGCACGGCATTCCGAACTCCGAGCTCTACTACCGCGGGACGCCGAAGCACGCCGCGCAGGACAACTCGGGCACGATCGACCACATCGCGTTCCTCGCGACCGACCCGGAGGTCTTCCGCAAACGCTTCACCGAGATGAAATGCGACTTCTGGGCGCGCGCGCTGCCGGACTTCGACTTGTTCCAGATCTTCGTGCGCGATCCCGACGGCCTGACGCTGGAATTGAACTTCAACGGCCTCAACCCCATGCCCGACTGGGGCGAGGATTACTCCAAGATGCCGGAAGTCGCGGGCGCCAAGGACAAGGCCGGCACGATGGCGAGGCCCTCCTGAACATGGCGAAGAGCAAGGGCTTTGCCGATGTGGGTTTCGAGGAGGCCATGCGCCGGGCGCACGGACTGGTCCCCAAACTGCGGGAGCTGGCGCCGGCTTCCGAGGCGGCGCGGCAACTGACCCCCGAGGTCCTCGCGCTGCTGCACGAGTCGGGGATGCTGCGCATCCTGCAGCCCAAGCGCTGGGGGGGCATGGAACTGGACTTTGTCTCCGTGTTCGATATCCCCGAGGTGATCGGGCGCGGCGACGCGTCGGTGGCCTGGAACGTGGGCAACCTGTCGATCCACCACTGGATGCTGGCACTGTACGACCCCAAGGCCCAGGAAGAAGTGTGGGGCGAGGACCCGGATGTCGTCATCGCCTCGGGCATCGCCTACCCGCAGGGGCGCGGGCGCAAGGTCGACGGCGGGTTCGTGCTGTCGGGGTACTGGAATTTCTCCTCGGGCGTGGATCCGTCCACCTGGAACCAGCTGGCCTGCATCGTGCGCGACGGCGACAAGGTGATCGACCACCGCATGTGCATGGTGCCGAGGAAGGACTTCGAGGTCATCGACGACTGGAACACGCTCGGCATGCGCGGCACGGGCAGCAAGTCGGTCAAGGTAGACGAAGTCTTCGTGCCGGAGCACCGGGCGCTCTGCATGTACAAGGCCCGCGGCGGCTCGGATTTTCCGGGCGCCGCCGTCAACCCGAATCCGCTGTACCGCATCCCGCTCGGCGGGCTGGGCACCAGCTGCCTCGCCGGCGCGGTGGTGGGCAACGCGCAGGCGGCGCTCGACCTGACCATCGCGGCGGTGAAGGAGCGCAGCACCAACTACACCGGCATGCGCATGCGCGATTTCCAGACCATACAGGTGCGCGTCGGCGTCGCCGCGTCCAAGATCGACCTGGCGCGCGCGGCGCTGCATAACGACTGCCTGGAGGGGCAGAAATTCGCCGCCGCGGGCGTGATGCCGTCCATGGACGACAAGCTGCGCTGGCGCCGCAACTGCGCGCTGGTGGCCAGGCTGGCCGTGGAGGCGGTGGACACGCTGCACGAGATGGCCGGCGCCAACGGCATCTACACCAAGTACCCGCTGGAGCGGTTGTTCCGCGACGCGCATTCGGCGACCGCGCACATCGGCTTCAACTGGGATGCGGGGATGTCGACCTGGGGGCTGGCGGCGCTGGGCGGGGAGGTCGTGAACCCGACGATGTAGCGGCGAAATTCTTGGGCTGGTGGGCACGCTTGCGACGATGGGCAAGTACCTGATGCCGGGCACGCCGCTGGCCGGCGAACGCTCGCCCGAGGAGGTTCGCAAGGTAGCCGCGACGCTCAAGTAAACCGGGCGTTCCGTTCGAACGAATGACCGGTTCCGGCCGGCAGGAGCGCTTCGGGGTGTAGAGTTTGAGTCTGCAGAGATCGCGCATGCTCTCCAAGGCACAAAACCGATGATCCACACCACGCTCGGCCGCTACCGCATCCTCGGTGAGCTGGGGCGTGGGGCCATGGGTACGGTGTATCGCGCCCATGATCCACTCATAGACCGCGAAGTGGCGATCAAGACGCTGCATCCGGACTTGCCGCAAGAGGTCATTGCCGAGGTGCGCGAGCGGTTCCTGCGCGAGGCGAAATCCGCGGGGCGGCTGAACCATCCGAACATCGTGACGATCTTCGATGTGGGCGAGCAGGATGGCGTAGCGTACATGGCGATGGAAGTCCTGGCGGGCCGCTCGCTGCAGCAGATCCTCGCCGAGACCCCGCGCCTGCCGTTCCAGACCACTGCCGACCTCGTGGCCCAGATCGCCGACGCGCTCGATCGCGCGCAGCAGCTGGGCATCGTGCACCGCGACGTCAAGCCGGCGAACGTGGTCGTCTCGGACTCCGGCCACGCCAAGCTCACCGATTTCGGCGTTGCCTACGTGCCCTCGTCGACGATGACGCAGACCGGCACCATGATCGGCTCGCCCCGCTACATGTCGCCAGAGCAGGTGCTTGGCCTGCCCGTCGATCCGCGCTCCGACATTTTCTCGCTCGGGGCGGTGCTCTACGAAATGCTCGCAGGGCGTCCGCCGTTCGTTCGGCCCGAAGACACCACGATCTTCCCGCTCATCCACCGGATTGCGGCGGAGCCGCATCCCCCGGTCACGCGGCTGGACCCGTCCATTCCCGCTGCGTTCGAGGTCATCCTGGCCAAGGCGCTGGCGAAGAAGCCGGGGGATCGCTACCGGCGCGCGGGCGAAATGGCGAAGGACCTGCGCAATCTGGGCAGCCTGGTGCCGGCGAGCGCAGGGCCGGTGCCGGGCGACTACGAAAAGACGATGGTGCTCGCGCGCGGCTCGCAAGCCGCCCAGCCTCAGTACGAGAAGACCATGGTCCTCCCGTCGGCGGCGCAAGCGGCATCGGTGCCGTCGCCGGAAGCGGCAAGGAAGGGGCAGGAGCTGGTACTGGACCTGGATACCTTCTCGCGCAACTACGAGGCGGAGGAGCAGGCGCGGTTGCATGCGGAGGAGGAGGCGCGCCGGAAAAAGGCGGAGGACCTGAACCGCTGGAGCGAAGCCGAAGCGCGCAAGCGCGAGGCATTCGAGCGCGATGGCGGGCGGGCGGAAGGCGGCGCCACGCCCGGCACGGGCGCCGCGACCGGATCGCGCCGCGGCGCGCTCGATCTGCTGAAGAAGACGGCCACGACACGCTCATCCGCGGATGACGCGGCGGCAGCGGCGGCGAAAAAGGCCAAAGCTGACGCGGACCTCGATCAAAGCATGCGCGCCGCCGCGCAATACCTTGCCGAAGTCGCCAGCGAACTGAACGGCGTCAAACCGACGTCCGGGCTGCCGTACGACTATATGTTCCTCGGACGACTGCCTTCCGTAAGGCTATCGAATGCGTTCTCGGATCTGCGCAGCCGCAAGATAAACGGGAAGGACCACGCGGATCACCTGGCCTTCAGGTTCCGGGCCCAGCCCGAGGTCCCTGCCAAGGCGAGCTTGCGCGGTGAAGATATCGCCCGCTTCCAGGAGTATCTCAAGTCGCGGAACATCCCGTTCGAGGCCAAGGCCGAAGCGAAGAACGATTTCGGGCAGGTGACGCATGCGGCATTCACGGTTTCGGCCCCGCTTCCCTGCGAAGTGAACGTCCGCGCTGACTACGACAGGTCGTCCGTCGAGATCGAGCTGATCAACGTGCGGTGTCCCGGCCGCGTCCAGTGCCTGATCGATTCGAAGATGCTCGACGAAGTGGTGGACGACCTGGCACGCTATGTACTCGGGGTAGACGATGATCTTGACAAGGTATTAATGCGTCGCTGAAATCAAGGAGGAGAAAGAATGCACCACACCAATCGCCGCACATTCCTGCTTGGCGCTTCGGCCGCCGCCGCCCTCGCTGTCGCACCCGGTGCGGCACGCAGCCAGGCCTGGCCTTCACGCCCCATGCGCATCGTGATCGGCTTCCCGCCGGGCGCGACGAGCGACATCCTCGCGCGCACTATCGCGGAGAAGCTCTCGCCTGCCCTTGGCCAGCCGGTGGTCGTGGAGCACAAGCCCGGGGCGTCCACGACGCTGGCCAGCCAGTTCGTCGCCAAGTCCCCGCCCGACGGCTACACCTGGTTCATCAACCTGGCCCTGCATTACCAGAACCAGCTGCTCTACAAGAACCTGCCCTACGACATCTTCAGGGATTTCGCCAACGTCACCGACATCTGCCGCTCGCCGGTGATGCTGATCGTCAACGCCTCGAACCCGGCGCGCACGGTGAAGGAGTTCGTGGAGTGGGGCCGCGGCCGTAAGCTCTCGTACGCTTCCTGGGGCAACGGCTCCACCGGGCACCTGCTCGGCCACTTGTTCGCGAAACAGAACGGGCTGGATGCCACGCACATCGCCTACAAGGGGGGCGCGCAGGCGGTCACGGACGTGGTCGGCGGCCAGGTCGATTCCATCATCATCGACCTCGGCTCGACGCGCACGCAGATCACCTCGGGCCGGATGCGCGCGCTCGGCCTGTTCCTCGACAAGCGCATGCCGCAGTTGCCGGACGTTCCGACCATGGAAGAAGCCGGCATGAAGGGCATGTCGATTGCCGGTTTCTACGGCATGTACGCGCCCGCCGGCACGCCGCGCGAGGTCGTCGCGCGCATGTCCGCCGAGGTGCAGAAGATCCTGAAGATGCCGGATGTCGTGCAGCGCTTCTACGAGTTCGCCTTCATTCCCGGCGGCGGCGACCCCGAGGCATTCACGCAGATGGTGCGCACCGAGTACAACCGCTGGGAGCCGATCGTGAAGTCGGTGGGCGTGCAGCTCGAACTGTGAGCACGCGGTGAAGGCGATCGGGGCGCGCCCGTGAAATCCGCAGATCAACCGATGCCCGCAATGGCGCGCGAGGCTGCCACCGTGGTGCTGCTTCGGGATAGGCCGGACGGCCTGGAAGTCTTCATGGTCAAGCGGCACGGCTTATCGGATGTGCTCGGCGGGGCCTACGTATTCCCGGGCGGCAAGGTGGATCGCGCGGACACCGACGCAGGGTTGCTCGAGCATCTCGGCGCGCCGCTTGATGGCCTGCACGCCGCGCTTGGCGAGGCGGGGCTCGACCCGGCGGCGGCGGTCGGGCTCTATGTTGCCGCGTGCCGCGAGACGTTCGAGGAAGCGGGGGTGCTGCTTGCCGAAGGGATAGGCGAGCACCAGGTGCGGGAGGCCAGGGTGCATGCGAGCCAGGGCCTGTCCTTTGGCGACATCGTCGCCCGGCTGGGGGTGCGGCCCGATTGGGGCAACCTCGTCCCCTGGGCGCGCTGGATCACGCCGAACGTGCCAACGATGGTCAACAAGCGGTTCGATGCACGCTTCTTCGTGGCGGCCATGCCGGCCAACCAGGCGGCCCTCCACGACAACCACGAAGCCACCGAGAGTTTCTGGCTGCGCCCACGCGCGGCCCTCGAGCAATACTGGGTGCGGGAGATCAACCTCGCGCCGGCGCAGATCATGAGCCTGGCCGCGCTCGCGCGGCGCCGGAACGTGGCCGAAGTGCTCGCTGCCGCCCGCGCCGGCAGCCCGCCCGTGATACAACCCGAACCGTTCGCGCATGAAAAGTTGCGCGCGATCGCCTTCCCCGGCGACGAGCGGCACCCGGTCCGCGAGCGGGCGCTGGTGGGCCCCTCGTTTCTCGTCTATCGCAACGAACGATTCGAGCCGGTGGACGGCTTCGAGTCACTCACGGAGGAATAGCAATGTCTGAGGCAAGGCGAATCCTGGTGGTCGACGACGAGGAATCGACCCGGTTGCTCCTGCGCCGGATCCTCGAAGCGATCCCGGGGTTGGAGGTGGCGCTCGCCGATGGTTGCGAGGAGGCCCTCCAGTTGGCTGCCGTGCACGTCTACGACCTCATCGTCCTCGACCTGCTGATGCCGGGGATCGGGGGAATCGAGGTCCTGAGCCGGATTCGCCGTTCGTTGCCCAACAAGGCCACGCCAGTGATCATCCTTTCGGTGATATCGGACCAGGACACCCGGATGGTCTGCCAGGCGCTTGGCGCCCGCGATTACTTGGTCAAGCCGATCGATCGCAACGCGGTGCTTGCCGCGGTCAACGCGCAGCTTGGTGTCGGCTGACCGTTCATTGGTGTTACCCCCATTGCGGCGGCAGCAGGGTCCCCGCCTGCTTCTCCCGCGCCAGCCGGTAGATTTCGATCGCTGCGGCGAGGTCCTCGATGCCCAGGCCGTTCACGAAGACCGCGATCCGGTCTTCGGGCGAGCGGCGGACCGTGACGCTGCCTGAGGCCATGTCGGTCAGGTCGGCGTCGATGCGGCCGACGGACTGGAACGCGCCTTCGTGCGCCTTGGCGTGCATCAGCGCGGCGCGGTCGTCCGACAACAGGAGGTCCATCCCGGCGATCGCTTCGTCGGTGATGTACGAATCGCGGTCGAGCGTGATGACGAGGCAGCCCGGCGCGACCCATTCGTCGCGGATCGCCGGTGTGCGCACCTTCTGGATCGGCCCCGAAGTCATCACGATGTCCGCGCCGCGTACCGCGGCTTCGGGCGTGCCGACGATTTCGATTGAGACGCCAAACCGCCCGTCCATTTCGTCCTTGTAACGCACCGCGTGCGCCGGCACGGTGTCGTAGGCACGGCAGTGCCTCAGTGAGGGCACGACGGCCTTGATCGCCTCCAGCTGCAGGCGCCCCTGCAGTCCGCAGCCGAGTATTCCGAGAGTGGCGGCGCCGGGGCGCGCCGCGCTGCGCGCGAACAGCGCGCCCACCGCGGCGGTCCGGATTGCCGTGAGCCAGCGCGCATCCATCAGCGCAACCATGCGCCCGCCCTCGCACTCGCACAGCATGTACAGGCCCTGGATCGAGGGCAGGCCGCGCGCCGGGTTGCCGGAGTCCCCGCTCTGGAACTTGCAGCCGGCAAAGCCCAGCGGCGCGATCCAGCACACCATGGAGTTGAACCACTGCGCGGCCTCGCGGTGAAAGAAGGTCATCCCCGGCATCACCACGCGGCCGGCGGCTTTGTGGCGGAACGCTTCTTCTAGCACGCCTGCGACGCGGGCCGTCGTCAGGCCCAGTTGCTGCAGGTCGCCGGCGGTGAGATACAGCAGGCCTTCGGCCATCGGCGAGTCCGGTTCCGCTCAGTCGGGTTTGGCCCCGGTGTCCTTGATGATCTTGCCGTAGCGCGCGGCCTCCGACTGCATGAACTTCGCCAGCTGGTCCGGGGTCGTGCCGACGGCCTCAACGCCCTGTTCGAGCAGCCGGGCCTTGATGTCGGGGGCGCTGGTCGCGCGGTTGATCTCGGTGCTCATGCGCGCGACGATTTCCGGCGGGGTGCGCGCGGGGAACAGCGCGGCGTACCAGACCACCAGGTCGATGGAAGGAAAACCCAGCTCCGTGAACGTGGGCAGTTCGGGCGCGGCCTCGCTGCGCTTTACGCTGGTCACCGCAATCGGCCGCAGGCGTCCGGCGCGCGCGTGCTGGATCGACGAGGGCAGGGCGGTGAAGCCCATCTGCACCTGGCCGCCCACCATGTCGATCACCGCCGGCCCGGCGCCCTTGTACGGCACGTGCACGATGTCGACCTTGGCGGCGGTCTTGAGGATCTCGCCGGCCAGGTGCTGGACGCCGCCGGTGCCGGCCGAAGCGAACGAAAGCTTGCCCGGCTGGGCGCGCGCGAGGCCGATCACTTCCTGCAGCGTCTTCGCGGGCAGGGAGGGGTGCACGGAGTACAGCATCGCGGCGTGCGAGGCGTAGGAAACCGGCGCGAAGTCGCGGATCGCGTCGTAGGCCATCTTGGGGTAGAGGTGCTGGCTGATCGTGAGTTCGGCGGACGAGGCCAGCAGCATCGTGTAGCCGTCCGGCGCGGCCTTGGCGACGGCGTCGGCGCCGACCATCCCGCCGGCGCCCGAGCGGTTCTCCACCACGACCTGCTGGCCGAGGAACTCCTGCAGCCTGGGGGCCATGGAGCGCGCGTAGAAGTCCAGGCCCCCGCCGGGCGGGAACGGGACGATGATGCGCACGGGCTTTGTCGGCCACGACTGCGCGGACGCTGCCGTTGCAGCGGCCAGCCCCAGCGCGGCGAGCAGGGCCGCGAACCGCTTCATGGCCGGGGCGCGCATTTACTTCGTCATCTTTATCGAGCGGTCGAGGAACTCGTTCGTGTAGGTGGACTTCACGTCGAAATCCTTGTCGAGGCCAATATACGTCTTGACCACGTCGTAGTCGGCCGCCATGCGCGCGTCGTCGTGGATGCCGAGCGCGACGCTCTTGGAAAACTTGTCGCTCATCAGCACCTCGACCAGCCCCCAGTTGGTCATTTCGTTGTCGTACTTCAGGGCGCCGTTGGCGTCGATCAGCGCCTGCACGCAGGGCTTCGGGTCGGCCACGCAGGTGGCGAAGGCCTTCTGGGTGACCTTGACGAACTTGTCGATCGCGGGCTTGTTCTTGGCGAGGAACGCCGAGTTCACGATCACCGAGTTGCCGTAGGAGTTCAGGCCCACGTCGCGCCAGGCGAGAAAGCCCATGTCGTCGCCCAGTTCCCTCTGGAAAACGTGATGGATGTTGTAGAAGGAGGTGGTCACGTCGATCGCCTTGGATTTCAGCGCCGAGAGCTTGCCGTTCGCGTCGATGTTGACCCAGACCACCGACTTGGGGTCGAGCCCGTTGGCCTTGGCCAGCGCCGGCCAGGTGGCGCGCGCGCCGTCGCCCGCCGGGTTGCCTATCTTCTTGCCGGCGAAGTCCTTGACCCCCTTGATGCCCGAGCTCTTCAGCCAGTACATGCCCTGCGGGGAGTTGGCGTAAACGTTGAACACCGCGACCGTATCGGCGCCCTTGCCCTTGGCGATCAGCACGCTGCCCATGTCCGCCAGGCCGATTGGGTTCGCGCCGGCGCCGACGCGCTGCACGGCGAGTACCGAGCCCTTGCCCGGTTCGAGGTTCACGTCCAGGCCTTCCTTGGCGTAGAGGCCCATCTTCTTCGCATAGTAGTAGGGCGCATGGTCGCCGCCGGGCACCCAGTTCAGGATGAAGTCGAGTTTGGTCTGCGCGGCCACGGGGGTGGCGACGGGTATTGCGGCTAGCGCCAGCAGCGCTGCAACGATTGCTTTTTTCATGGGTTTCCCTCCTGCGTTTCAGTCGGGGGATGGTATCGGCGCGCCCGGCCGGGTGTCAATGCTCAATCCGCGGTTCGCAGGGCGGCGTTGACGCTCATGTGCCGCTTGGTTAATTTAACCGGACAGTTACAATTCTCCCCATGCGCAGCCTCTGGTCCGACCTTCCCGCCGCCATACTCGCCACGCTCCGGCAGGGTGCGGTGATTCCCGCCCATCCGCTGGCGCTCGACGCCACGCGCAAGCTGGATGCGCGCCGGCAAAAAGCGCTGACGCGCTACTACGTCGACGCCGGATCCGGCGGCCTCGCGGTCGGCGTACATTCCACCCAGTTCGCGATCCGCGAAACCGGGCTCTACGAGCCGGTGCTGAGGCTGGCGGCCGAAACCGCGCGGGATTGGGCCGCGGACAAGCCGCTGGTGCTTGTCGCGGGACTTTCGGGCAAGACCGCCCAGGCGAAGAGCGAAGCCGAAACGGCGCGCGGGCTCGGCTACCACGCGGCGATGCTGAGTCTTGCGCCGATGAAAGGCGCGTCGGTCGACGAACTCATCGGGCACTGCACCGCCGTTGCCGGCGTCATGCCGCTGGTGGGGTTCTACCTGCAGACCGCAGTCGGCGGGATCCACCTGCCCATGGATTTCTGGCGGCGTTTCGCGGCGATCGACAACGTGGTGGCGATCAAGATGGCGCCGTTCAACCGCTATCGCACGCTCGACGTGATCCGCGGAGTGGTCGCCGCGCGCGCCGAAGAGCGCGTGACCCTGTACACCGGCAACGACGACCATATCGTCCTCGACCTGGCCGTGCCGTTCGATATCCGGCGCGGTGGGGAAACAGTCCGCGTGCGTATCAAGGGCGGGCTGCTGGGCCACTGGAGCGTATGGACGAAATCGGCGGTGGAACTGCACGCGCGCATCCGCGCGGCGATCGCGGCGAACCGCGTGGACGACGCGCTGCTCGCCCTGGACGCCAAGGTGACCGACGCCAACAGCGCCTTCTTCGACGTCGGGCACGATTTCGCGGGGTGCATTCCCGGCTGCCACGAGGTGCTGCGCCGCCAGGGCCTGCTCGAGGGCATCTGGTGCCTCGATCCGCACGAGAAGCTCTCGCCGGGGCAGGCGGAGGAGATCGACCGGGTCTATGCCGAGTATCCCGAGTTCGCCGACGATGCCTTCGTACGCGCGAACCTCGACCGGTGGCTGGCGTGAAACTCGACACCCGGCAGCTCGAGGATTACCGACGCACCGGCCATGTGACGGTGCCGGCGGTGTTCCGCTCGGAGGAAATGGAGATCCTGATCGCGGACATCGAGCGTTGGGGCGAGGCGTTCCTCGCCGAACTGCCGCCCGAAAAACGCTACTGGTACATCGACGGGGGCGTGAAAGCGAGGGAGGTCCTGCGCAAACTCGACAATCCGCACTTCCAGCGCGAATCCGTGCGCAAGCTCGCCGCGGACCCGCGCCTCACACAGCTCGTCGAGGCCATCATCGGCCCGGGCGTCAGCGTGTACTTCAGCCAGGTCTTCTTCAAGCCGCCCGGGGGCGGCGGGCCCAAGGTCGTCCACCAGGACAACTACTACTACGGCCCGGACGATCCCAAGGGCATCGTGACGGCCTGGGTCGCGCTCGACGACGCGACCGTTGAAAACGGGTGCCTGTATTTCGGCGAAGGCACGCAGCGCGGACCGATCTACAAGCACGCCGCGCCCCCGGACGCCCCCTTCGACCTGCATGTGCCGCCGGACGAAGCGGCGCGCCACCCGATGACCGCGGCCCCGGTGCCGCGCGGCGGCGTGTCGTTCCATCACGGCAGCGTGCTGCACCAGTCCGGACCCAACCATTCGGCGCACTGGCGCCGCGCCTGTGCGCTGCATTACGTCACCAACGCCAACCGCTTCGTCAACCCCGCGCTGCCGTACGACGAGGCCGCGGTGGTCCGCATCACCTGAAGGACGGGAAGGAGGAGACTTACCTTGGATAAATCCAGCGATACCCTGCAGCGCTACGTGCTGGCGGTGGCTTCCCACCTCGCCCTGGTGCTGGCCTGGTACCTGTTCGTGAAATTCG
>JANNWA010000488.1:0-4182 GCA_031408275.1 Pseudomonadota bacterium | reverse complement strand
GGTGTATGCCGCAGCGGTGATCCTTGATCCTGCGTATCCGATCGTCGGGCTGAAGGACTCGAAGCAATTGTCCGCAAGCCGCAGGACGGAGCTCGCGGACGCCATTCGCGAGCGATCCATCGCCTGGGCAATTGGGTCCGCAACCGTCGAGGAAATCGACCGCTTGAATATCCTCCAGGCGACGCTTCTGGCCATGCAGAGGGCGGTGACCGGGCTGAGCGTAGTTCCGGATGAGGCTTGGGTCGACGGGAACCGAACGCCGGCGCTCGCCGTCCGGGTGCGCACGTTTATCGGCGGTGATCGGATTCATCCCTGCATCTCAGCAGCCTCCATCCTGGCCAAGACGGAACGCGACGCGGAAATGCTCCGGCTGCATGAACGGCATCCTTGCTACGGCCTGGACCGGCACAAGGGTTACCCGACGGCCGCGCACCTGGAGGCGATCCGGGTGCACGGAGTATGCGACATCTACCGGCGTTCGTTCGGGCCGGTCCGCAAGGTGCTCGGGTGAGCGTGATCCGGTCACGCGACAACGCTCGCGTGAAGGCCTGGGCCCGGTTAGCCGACGACCCGCGCGAACGCCGCGGACAGGGACTGGCGCTGATCGAGGGCGTTCACCTGATCGAAACGTTTCTTGGAACCGGGCTATTGCCGACCTGCCTGATCGCGAGTGAATCAGGGGTGGGGCGCACGGAGGTCGCGCAGTTGCTCGCGCGCATCGGCATGCAGCCGTGCGTGCTAGCGGATGCTTTGTTCAATCGGATTTCGGATACACAAGCGCCAGCAGGCATTGCCGCAGAAATCAGAATTCCCATTTCGACGATCGATCCTGCGGCGAGCGCCGGTTGCGTATTCCTGGAGGGGATCCAGGACGCGGGAAACGTCGGCGCGATCCTGCGAAGCGCCGCGGCGTTCGGAGTACCCGACATCGTCTACGGGCAGGGTTGCGCTGATCCCTGGTCGCCCAAGGCGTTGCGCGCAGGCATGGGAGGACATTTTTTCCTGCGTATCGCATCCTCGGCGGACCTTACGGCGGACGTCGGACGCTTCGGGCGCGTTTCGATCTGTACGCAAGCGCGCGCTGGGGAGTCACTTGAATCGATCGACCTGACGGGGAGGATCGGCTGGATCTTCGGCAGCGAGGGAGCAGGTGTTTCCGCCACTGTTGCGGCAGCCGCGAGCCGCAGGGCGAGTATCCCGATGCCGGGAAGCGCGGAATCCCTCAATGTCGCCGCATCGGCGGCAATCTGCTTCTACGAGCGCGGCAGGCAGCTCAGTAGACGTGGCGCTCCAGGTTGATGTCGCGCAGAACGGTGGTTGCGATTTCTTCGATCGACTTGGTGGTCGAGTTGATCCAGTGGATGCCCTCGCGCCGCATCATGCTCTCTGCCTGTTCGACTTCGAACCGGCAGTTCGAGAGTTTCGCGTACTCGCTGTCGGGTCTCCTTTCCTGCCTGATCTCGCGCAGGCGTTCTGGGGCAATGGACAGGCCATACAGCTTGGGACGATAGCCCTTCAACACCGCTGGCAGCTCGCGGCGTTCAAAGTCCTCTGGAATCAGGGGGTAGTTGGCCGCTTTCACACCGAATTGCATCGCGAGGTAAAGGCTTGTCGGTGTCTTGCCGCTGCGCGACACGCCAACCAGGATCACATCGGCCTCGGCCAGGTCGCGATGCGACGCGCCGTCGTCGTGCGCCATGGAGAAGTTGATCGCCTCGATGCGGGTCTTGTATTCCTGCTTGTCTGCCGAACTGTGTGATCTCCCGATCGTGTGGTTCGACTTGATGCCGAGTCCGGCCTCAAGCGGATCGATGAAGGTTTCGAAGAAATCGAACACCAGGGCGCCGGAGCGGCGGATGACGTCGCGGGCCTCCCGGTTGACCAGAGTGGAGAACACGATCGGGGCGCCATTGCCTGCTGCGAGGGCCTCGCGGATGCGCGGCATGCATTCAGCTTCCGCCTTTTCGAGGCTGTTGATGAACGGCAGGGTCACCTCCTTGAATTCGAGGCCTTCGAACTGGGTCAACAGGCTGTGTCCGAGCATCTGGACAGTGATGCCAGTTCCATCGGAAACGAAAAGTACGGTGCGGCGATCTGGCATGGTGCTCCGGGAAGCGTCCTTTGTGCTGCGCAACAATACCCTAGCCGATACAATATGGACTTTGTAGGCGCCGAGCAACCGGGGAGCACGATGGCGGGAAGCAAGTATGTAGCGTGGCTGCGAGATCTGCGCATGGCCGACCTTGAGCGAGTGGGGGGCAAGAATGCCTCCCTCGGTGAAATGATCGGCGCCCTCGCTGGGGCAGGAATCCGGGTGCCAGGCGGATTTGCGACGACAGCCGAGGCTTACCGGGAGTTTCTGTCCGAAACCGGCCTCAACGAACGGATCGAGAAGCGAATCGCCATTCTTGACTCCGTAGATGTGGTGGCGCTGGCCGAGTGCGGCAAGGAAATTCGCTCTTGGATTGAAAAGACATCTTTCCCAGCTTCGATAGAAAGTGACATAAGATCATTCTATCAAACGCTTAGAAATGAATATTCAGGTGATATATCATTCGCAATCCGATCGAGTGCAACTGCCGAAGACCTCCCGGATGCCTCTTTTGCAGGGCAACAAGAAACGTTCCTGAACATTCATGGCGTTGAAAACGTGCTCGAAGCGATCCGGCATGTGTTCGCGTCCCTCTATAACGATCGCGCGATCTCCTATCGGGTGCACCAAGGGTTTGAGCATGGCGCGGTCGCGCTTTCTGCTGCAGTACAGCAAATGGTGCGTAGCGACATCGGTTCCGCGGGGGTCATGTTCACCCTCGACACCGAGTCGGGTTTCCAGGGCGTAGTGTTCATCACGTCATCCTACGGATTGGGTGAGATGGTGGTGCAGGGGGCGGTGAACCCGGACGAGTTTTACGTCCACAAACCCATGCTGGAGGCAGGCAGGCGCGCCGTGATTCGCCGCAGCCTGGGCTCCAAGCTGCACAAGATGGTGTTTGCCGACGCCACTTCCGCTGGCCGCTCGGTTCGCACGCTGGAGGTCCCCGATGCGGATCGCCATCGGTTTTCCCTGACCGACGACGACGTGCTCGAACTCGCACGTCATGCGATGGCGATCGAAAAGCATTACGGTCGCCCTATGGACATAGAATGGGGCAAGGACGGCGCCGATGGGAAGATCTACGTCCTTCAGGCGCGTCCGGAAACGGTCAAGTCGCGAAAGCAATCCGATACCCAGGAGCGCTACGTCCTCAAGGCGCGCGGCGAGGTGCTGGCTTCCGGCCGCGCCATCGGGCAGAAAATCGGCAGTGGTGTGGTACGGATCGTCGCGAACGCATCCAAAATGTCCAGCGTCCGCAAGGGCGACGTGCTGGTCACGGATATGACCGATCCCAACTGGGAGCCGGTCATGAAGCTGGCGAGCGCAATCGTGACCAACCGCGGCGGGCGCACCTGCCATGCGGCCATCATCGCGCGGGAGCTCGGCATTCCGGCAGTGGTCGGTTGCGGGGACGCCACCCATGTCCTCAAGGACGGTGCCCCTGTCACGGTCTGCTGCGCCGAGGGCGACACCGGGTTCGTCTACGCCGGTTTGCTGCATGCCGAAGTGCAGACCACGGCACTCGGCGCGCTGCCTGATATTGCGGTCAAGATTGCGATGAACATCGGCAACCCGCAGCTGGCGTTCGATTTCGCCCAGCTGCCGAATGCCGGAGTCGGCCTCGCGCGGCTGGAATTCATCATCAACAACATCATCGGCGTGCATCCGCGCGCCTGCGTCGAGTATCCCCGCCTGCCTGCCGGGCTCAAGGAGCAGGTCGAGGAAGCTGCGAGGGGATACGCAGACCCGAAGGCTTTCTTCCGGGAGAAAGTCGTCGAGGGCGTGGCGACGATTGCCGCGGCGTTCTGGCCAAAGCCCGTGATCGTGAGGCTGTCGGATTTCAAGTCCAACGAATACAAGAAGCTTCTCGGAGGGGAGCGCTACGAGCCTGACGAAGAAAATCCCATGCTCGGCTTTCGCGGTGCGTCGCGTTACATCGCCCGGGATTTTCGCGAGTGCTTCGAGCTCGAGTGCGAGGCGATGCGCAAGGTCAGGGAAGAGCTCGGCCTTACGAACGTCGAAATCATGGTGCCGTTCGTGCGTACCCTCGGCGAGTGCCGCCAGACCATCGATCTCCTCGCGGCGAA